>JAHIQT010000064.1 GCA_018903255.1 Bacillota bacterium
GCCACAGCTGCATGTAAGCTGGTGGAACTGAAGAGCATTAAGCGTCTGATCATATAAAATTTGCGAAATGGGATTGCAATTATCCGTAAAAATCGTTATCATATAAACTGTTATAGCGAGGCTACAACCTCTCTGTGATGTCATGAGTGGCAGATGGACTTTGTTAGGGTTGTTTCTGCCACTCAATCAAAAATAGTATTTTTATGATAACACAAGAAGGTACCGGATCAAACAATCTGACGCATTATGCTGCAGAATATTTTATCCGGTACCTTCTTTTATTTTGACTGATAATGATGAAATCTAAAGCGTATAATTTGCTGGATAATAATTATGGCATTAATAACAGCTTCCCTAAGTGCCGTTGGGTCGATGAGACGCATTTCTTTACGAACGGTTGAAGTGATTTTTGTCTTTGTGATATAAGTTGGTGTCAGGGAAACCTCCGAAAAACGAAAAGTTGCGAAAAAATATGCAAGTTTTAGTTATTGACTTCCAACATCATTTGAATTACCAAAGAGAAAATACGTGATTTGAAGCTGAATTGCTCAATGAAATAATGAAAGAAATCTTTATCTGCAGGAATGCTCGTTAAGCTTTCAAATTTTTTCAGAACAAAGAGTTTTTTGGAGGTTTCTCAGGCACTGTTTCCTCCATTAATCAACAATAGCAATCTCGGCAAAAATAACCTCTACAATATCGTCTAATAAATCATCAGGTATACTTTCAATATACTGATATGGTCTTGCACCCAAATCTACTGACTTAATCTGTTCACACAAAACATAACCCGTCGTAACTGTTCGATTATCAAGTGCTACATGTAAAGGATTTGATCGACACGTATTCGTAATTGGACAAACAATTATCATATTAACTCTCTTATTAAAAGAATTATTACTCACAACTACTGCTGGTCTAAACCCTGCTTGTTCATGACCACATTGCGGGTCAAAATTCAACTTAATAATAGCCCCTTGTTTTACCATACTTCCTTACCTACAGGCTTACCCCAGTCTATTTCTGTTGTTGTACAATCACCATCAAACCCTTCAAAAAGCTCTTCAAGTGTTCGATACTTCTTACGTTTACAACACTTTTTTATAATAATAGAGTCCTCCTCAACAGTAACCTCAACAACATCCCTATCTGAAATATGTGCACTACTTAATAAATGTTTAGGTAATCGAATACCTTGTGAGTTACCCCACTTGACTATTGATGTTTGCATTTTCACCACTCCTCGTATAATAAATTTAAACACAAAGTGTTTAGTTACTTTTTTTAAATCACTTGGATATTGAACCCTATTCCTGGATAATAGAGATATGGAATAAGGATCTATCTGGATTAAGGCTATTCACTCCTGTAGCATGACTACATTGAAAGACTGTCTCCCAGCCATCAGTTGTACTGCAAACTCACAAGCTGTATCGCTTGCCTTTCGTACCGAATGTTAGTAGCTTCGGGCAGCTTATGTTTGGCAAGCATCGAATACTCATACGCGAGGTTGTTGCCATACTGTCGGTAACCAGGGATAGGTTTCAGTATCCAAGCCGTTCCAAATTTTTAGAGAAAGGAGGTCCTTTCCATGAAATTACTTGTTGGTATTGACGTCAGTTCCGAAAAACTTGACAGCTGTTTCCTTGATAGCGAAGATCAAGTTTTGCTGGAAGAGTCGCTTCCAAATACAATTGCCGGAGCTTCCCAAATCAAGGCGCATATCTTAAAATTCAATGAATCAGTCCATTATGACCGCATCATCGTCGGTATGGAAGCCACTTCTGTTTACAGCTTTCACCCTTCAACTTTTCTTACCGAAGATCAAGATCTCAAAGCTTTAAATGTTGAGGTGGTTGTCATGAATCCGAAAGCCATCCATCGTTTTAAAGGGCTCTTTGATGAAGACAAAACCGATCAGATCGACGCGTATCGCATTGCTGATTTTCTCCGCTTTGATCGCTTTAACGTTTCGCTTCTTAAAGAAGAACAGTATATGGCGCTTCAACGGTTAACCCGTTCGCGTTATCAACTGATTTGCCAGCTTACCGAAATGAAGCAGCATTTCCTTGAGAATCTGTACTATAAGTGCAATACGTTAACTAAAGAGATCGATACGTCTGTCTTTGGTTCAACCATGATGGACTTACTGACCGATTCGATGAGTCTTGATGAAATAGCCGCCATGCCATTGGAAAATCTCGCCGCCTTTTTACAGGAAAAAGGCCGTGGTCGCTTCAGTGACCCTGACAAACTGGCCAAGTTCATTTCCAAAGCCATCAAAGGCTCCTATCGACTGGGAAAAGTGATGCAAAACTCTGTCGACGTTGTTCTTGCTTCTTATGCCATGATGATTCGAACGTTAAAAAAGGAAATCCAGGCATTGGATAAAGCCATTCAAAATCTAATTGCCACGATACCGGAATCGAAGTCCTTATTAAGCATTCCTGGTATTGGTCCCGTTTATGCTGCAGGTATTCTTGCTGAATTGGGACAGATCGACCGATTTGAAGACGAAGCCAAAATTGCCAAGTATGCCGGGCTTTACTGGAAGCGAAAACAA
>JAHIQT010000065.1 GCA_018903255.1 Bacillota bacterium
CGGCGATAGAGATTTTGGCGTTTTTCCTCGATGGCGGTTTGAGCCTCGCGGCGGTTGGCTTTTTGTTCTAAAAAGTCGGAATAATTGCCAGTATACTCATAGAGGTTGCCCAGATCAAGTTCAATGGTTTTAGTCACCACCCGATCAAGAAAATAGCGGTCATGGGTGACCATTAGCAGTGCACCTTTGCGGTTTAGTAAATAATTCTCCAGCCAGGCAATCGTGTCATTGTCAAGGTGATTGGTAGGCTCATCGAGAATCAGCAGATCGCAGGGAGTCAGCAGGGCTGAAGCCATCGCCACCCGTTTGCGCTGTCCCCCGGAAAGCTGACCAATTCGTTTATGATAGTCGTGAATACCCAGCTGCGAGAGGATTGTTTCGACCTGGGATTTGAGATTCCAGAGGTTTTCATCATCAATCCGCTGGGACAGTACCATCAGCCGTTTTTGCAGGGCACTATCCTCCGGTGCGGCTTCTAAGGTAGCCAGGGTGGACTCATAATCCCGCACCAGGTTCATTTCTGGCGAGTTGGCCGAAAAAACCTGAGAAAGCACCGTCGTATCGGGGTCAAGATCGGGATCCTGGGAAAGAATTTCGACCCGTTTGGAGCCAAAAAATTTAACCTCACCGGCATCTGGGCTGTCGAGTTTTCCGATTATTCGCAGCAGCGAGGTTTTTCCGGAACCGTTAACCCCGATCACCCCGATCTTATCGGTATCGGCGATCGAAAACGAGATATTGTTAAAAAGGGTTTTGACCCCATAGGTTTTTTTAAGATTTTCAATACTGGCAATATTCATTGACTCGTCCTTTGTGTTTTCATTTTGCTAATATTTTATCATAAATGAGAGGGTTCTTGGAAAAACTTTACAAAAAGTCCTGAAAATAGTATCATGTAGTGATCAATTAGATAAACGAATTGTAATAATAAATTAAGGTGAGGTGGGAAAAATGATGTTGGGTAAAACCATTTTTATAGCTAAAAGTGCTGATGTGGTTGGAAAAGTAAAACTGGGGAATTTTATTTCAGTATGGTTTCAGGTGGTGCTGCGGGGCGATGTTGACAGTATCACCATTGGTGATCGAACCAATATCCAGGATGGCTCGGTGGTTCACGTGGCCGCAGGCTATCCGACGATCATCGGCGAAGGGGTTAGTATCGGCCACAAGGCCATTATTCACGGCTGTGAAATCGGTGATAACGTGCTAGTCGGTATGGGTGCGATTATTCTTAACGGGGCCCAAATAGGCGAAAACTCAATTGTAGGTGCCGGTTCACTGGTGACCCAGGGAAAGGTGTTTCCGCCCAACTCACTGATTATGGGCAGTCCGGCCAAGGTCGTCAGAGAACTAAAGCCCGAAGAAATTCAGAGCATCCGAGACAACGCTGAAGAATACTTAGAGACCATGAAGGGATATCTGTAAGCGACCAGAGATTGGATGCAGAAAAAGCGTGCAAATAAAAAAAGACCTTTTGGGTCTTTTTTATTTGCTAAAACTTGACGGGGGTCAGGCGAAACCGTTCTAGCGGTTTGTGCAAAATGGTGACGATGACAATGCCGACCAGGCCTTGCAGGGCGCTAAAGGGAACATTAAGCAGGGGTCCGACGATGCTGCCGTACATGATCACTTCGGCCAGGTAATACACGGCGGTCATGGCAATCACGGCAGGAAAAGAAAAGAAGAGAATATTTTTATCGGGAAAGCGCTCCATCAGGTAGCCAAAAATAAAGGCCATCGCACCTTTGGCAATAAAGGTCGGTAGCATGTAGGCGCCATAACCGCCAAAGTAGTCGGCTCCGGCCGAGCCGATGCCGGCGGCAATCAGACCGCCCCAGGGGCCTAAAATATAAGCCGACAAGAGCACTGCCCCGTCACCCAGGTGGACATAACCATTGGGTATCGGGATTTTAACCAGCGATGTCATCACCAAGATGAGCGCCATCATTAACGCCGTATAGGTAATTTTTTTGGTTTGAGTATTCATTTATCAGTACCTCGATTCTAAAAAAATCCTAAGCCGACGGGATACCGCTAGCTTAGGATAAGATTATCTCATAATAATTTTAAAAATCAAGGGTTTGAATGGGGCGATTTTTTTGTAAATCTGAACCCATCAAAGCTGTTCTATAAAGATATTGGCGGTACTGTTACCCGGCAGGTCGGTTTTTTCCGGGTTGTTCGGTGAAATTGAAATACTGATGCTATAACCACTAACGGTTCCCTTCAGGTTGGTTGTTGCCGAAACGGTCTCCTCAGTATAATCCGGGGCACTGGAGAGCAGGTTCTGATAGAAAACAAGAATCTCGTCGGTGGAATAATCAGAAACATAGGAAGTTTTCCATCCCGGTTGTCCGGATACGCCAGTAATCTGATGAGACTGAGAAAGACTGGTTACACCATAGAGAGGCACCATTTGGCTGGGATAATTGCCAGCCAGCAGACCGGCTTCGTCAACATAAATGTCTTCGGTATTTTCTTCGATGACGGTTTGCATTTCCTGGGGAACGACAATCGCTGTGGTCGCGGTGGCATCGGGTTGGTTATTTTTTATTGGTTCCGGCTGTTTAGTGGTTGTTGTCGTTGAGCTGGTTTCTTTGGCCGTTGTTTTTTCATCGCTTAACAGCTTTGGCATTAGCAGGACAGCGCCGGTAATCAGCACGCCAATGAGTAGAACTGAAAGAAGGACATAACGTATTTTCATAGATAACTCCTTTTGTATTTTATTTAATTAACAGTTTGGCGAGAAATGGTTGCTAAAAGCACGAAGTCTTTCCCAATAAACTGTTACCAATGGTAAGGTTAGTATCATTATACCCGAGATTCTTAATTTTTAGAATAAAGATTTCAAAAAACTTGATTTTATTAAGGTTATTGGATAAAATATAAAACAGACCATTTTAGATTTACAATAGTATCGGATCATAATAAATTAACTAAAAACATAAATGTCAGGATAAGGACGCTGTGGGGAAAGGCTTTAACAGAGAAACAATCATTGTGGTGAAAGATTGTTTAAGGACGCCTCAGAGAGATCACCTTTGAACAGGATTTCTGAACCCTGGTTAACTATCAGTTAACGCAGCTTAGGAAACCCCGGGGAATCGTTAACTTCATAGAGTGGGCAGCTTGCTGTCAATTTGGGTGGTACCGCGATTTTTCGTCCCTTGGATTTTTCAGGGGGCGTTTTTTGTGTTTAAACGATTTTATCAAGTAGCGTTTTTTGACACATTTATTTTGGAGCAGCAGCTGCGCTCGTTTTATCGCAGCGCATTTCATTCATGCAATGAGTTCAGTATATTTAAATCAGACCACTTATCTGAGCGTATTTTATTCAATCAAAAAGTCTTATTGGAGGTAGAAATTTGGCGCAATTTAAAACATTAATAGAAGGAAAAATCGGCGAGAAAGAAGATGCCATCTCAGCACAATGGGAGGCGATCAATCTTTTGCAGAAAACCATTGATAACCGGGCGGGCAAAGAGAACTTTGTCTTTTATGAAGGCCCCCCAACGGCTAACGGCCGGCCGGGGATTCATCATGTGCTGGCACGGACATTAAAAGATACCGTCTGTAAGTACAAGGTCATGGACGGTTACCGGGTGCTGCGTAAAGGTGGCTGGGATACCCATGGCCTGCCGGTCGAAATCGAAGTCGAAAAACAGCTGGGTTTGTCCAGCAAGCCCGAAATCGAAGCCTATGGTATTGACAAGTTTAACCAAAAATGTAAGGAATCGGTCTTTAATTACGAAAGCCAGTGGAAGGAAATGAGCCGCAAAATGGGTTATTTCATTGACATGGAAGACCCCTATATTACCCTGGATAACAATTATATTGAAAGTGTCTGGTGGATTCTCGATAAGTTCAATAAAGAGGGCTTTCTTTATGAAGGTCACAAGATCATGCCCTATTGCCCCCGTTGCGGAACCGGGCTGGCCTCTCATGAGGTTGCCCAGGGTTATCAGGAAATCAAAAGCAATACCGTTGTAGCGGCATTTAAACGCAAGGATGCCAACGAATACTTCCTGGTCTGGACGACCACTCCCTGGACCCTGGCCGCCAATGTCGCCCTGGCTGTTCACCCGGAGGCCGATTATATTAAAGCCCGCAGCAATGACGAGGTTTATATCTGCGCCAAGGTGCTGGCCCCTAAATTACTGGGCGAAGGCTACGAAATTTTAGCTGAAATGAAAGGCTCAGCGCTGGAACACATCGAGTATGAACAGCTGATGCCCTTTGTGATTCCCGATAAAAAAGCCTTTTTTGTTACCTGTGCCGACTATGTCACCACCGAAGATGGCACCGGGATTGTTCATATCGCCCCGGCCTTTGGTGAAGATGACTACAAGGTTGGCCGACAATACAATCTGCCGGTATTGCAGCCAGTCGCCGAGGACGGCAAATATACCGATACCCCCTGGAAGGGTCAATTTGTTATCGATGCCGACTTGGATATTATCAAATGGTTAAAAGCTGAAGGTAAGCTGTTTAAAAAAGAAAAGGTAGTTCATAACTATCCCCATTGCTGGCGCTGTAAAACGCCACTACTTTATTATGCCAAGCCCAGCTGGTATCTCGAAATGACTAAGATCAAAGACCGTTTGATCAAGAATAATAACGAAGTCGAATGGTATCCCGATTATGTCGGTGAAAAACGCTTTGGCAACTGGCTTGAAAACCTCAATGACTGGGCGATCTCGCGCAGCCGCTACTGGGGTACGCCATTGCCGGTCTGGCGCTGTGACGGCTGCGGTAAGCTGGAAACCGTCGGTTCCCGCAAAGAACTGGTCGAGCGGGCGGTTGAAAAAATTGATGAAAGTATTGAGCTGCATCGGCCCTATGTCGACGATGTCCATTTCACTTGTCCTGATTGCAGCCAAACGATGACTCGTGTCAAGGACGTCATCGACTGCTGGTTTGATTCCGGTTCGATGCCCTTTGCCCAATATCACTATCCTTTTGAAAATAAAGAACTATGGGAAGAACAATTCCCGGCTGATTTTATCTGCGAAGGGATTGATCAGACCCGTGGCTGGTTTTATTCACTGTTGGCGATTTCCTCCTTTGTGACTGGCAAGGCGCCCTACAAAAAGGTCTTGGTCAATGACTTGATCCTTGATGCCGAGGGACAGAAAATGTCCAAATCCAAGGGGAACTCGGTTGATCCCTTTGAAATGTTTGCTGAATACGGCGCCGATGCGCTACGCTGGTATCTGCTTTATGTATCACCGGCCTGGACGCCGACCCGTTTTGATGTTAAGGGAATCAAAGAGGTACAAAGCAAGTTCTTTAATACCCTGAAAAATACCTATCACTTTTTTGCCCTTTATGCCAACACCGACAGCATCGATCCCCGTGAATTTTTTGTGCCCTATGCCAATCGACCCGAAATCGATGCCTGGATCTTGTCTAAATATAACCGCCTGGTCAAAGAGGTGCGCGAAGAAATGGAAGTCTTTGACTTAACCAAAGCGGTCAAGAAAATCCAGAATTTTGTCAACGAAGATTTGTCCAACTGGTATATCCGCCGTAATCGTCGCCGCTTCTGGGGAACCGAGTTGACTGAAGATAAAAAAGCGGTTTACAACACCACCTGGGAAGTACTCGAAGGAGTAGTTCGCCTTTGTGCCCCCTTTGCCCCTTATATTACCGAAGAACTCTATCAAAAGCTAACCGATGGGGTGTCAGTGCATTTGGCTGATTATCCGACTATCAATGAAGCATTGATTCAGGATGCCATTGAAGAGCCGATGGATCTGGTTCGGGAGCTGGTCAGCCTCGGCCGGGGTGCCCGCGAAGAGGCCCAGATCAAGGTTCGACAACCCTTATCGAAGATTATTGTCGATGGCAAGTACCGCCAAACTCTCGGCGATCTCTGCGTCCTGATCGAAGAAGAACTCAATATTAAACAGGTCGTCTTTGAAGACAATCTCGGCGACTTTATGAACTATGCCTTAAAACCCGATTTCAAGGTGGCCGGCCCGATCCTTGGCAAAAACGTCAAGCTGCTGGGCAAGGCGCTGGCATCAGTAGAGGCCAGTGAGGTAGTCGCCAAGCTGGAAGCCGACGGTAGCTTTGTGATTGAGCTCGATGGCGAAAGCCTTGAACTGCGCAAGGATTTCATCGACATCCGGATTTCGGCCAAAGAAGGCTTTAACGTCCAGATGTTTAACAACAAGTTTATCATCCTCGATACCAGCCTTAATCAGGATCTGCTAGACGAAGGCTGCGCCCGGGAATTTGTCTCCCGCATTCAGCAGCTAAGGAAGTCCAACGGCTACGAAGTCATGGATCGCATCGATATAAGCTACAGCAGTGACGAAGCCATGGATCGGGCGATTGACATCTATACTGATTTTATTAAAACCGAAACCCTGGCCGACACGATCACCGTTACAGCCGGTGTTGGTGAAGTCTTTAATTTGAATGGCCATGATACCGCGATTGAACTGGTCAAGAAATAGCGTAAAATAGGATACAACAAAACCCTATAGCATATTAAAAAAACACCCCCATTAAGGCGGTCATCGCCTTAATGGGGGTGTTTGTGTTGAAGTATGAAACAATAACTTATTTTTCTTCATACTGCGGATAATAGCCCAGGAATTGAAAATATTCGGCCTTTTCCTGAATGATCGGCAGCAGGTTGACTAGGGTGTTCTGGGAAATATTGCCGGTGAAGTCGATAAAAAACAGGTATTGCCAATTCTCTTTTAATAGCGGTCGGGATTCGATCTTGCAGAGATTGAGTGAAAAGACCGAAAAGATTCCGATAATTTCATAGAGTGCACCAGGACGATGGGGCAGCCGAAAGGCGATGCTGACCCGGCTGGGATGTTCAAACAGTTCGATCTCGCGGGAAATAACGACAAACCGGGTGACATTGGTTTGTGAAAAGTTGATGTCTTCGGCTAAGACTTCGAGATCATAAATTTGACCGGCCCGCTTGCTGGCAATGGCGGCCATTGTGGGGTCGTTTTGCTCGGCCACAAAGGCGGCGGCAATGGCGGTGTTATAATAGGGGATGCACTTCCAGTCGGGATAATCATCGAGAAATTCCTGGGATTGCGAAAAGCCCTGGGGATGGGAATAAACCTCGGTAATGGTTGCGAGGCTGGCGCCCTTTGGTGAAAGCAGGCAGTGCCGTGCTTTGATCTCCTGTTCGCCGACAATATAGTACTGATAACGCGACAGCAGGTCATAAACCGCGGCAATCGAGCCAGTCGAGGAGTTTTCAATCGGTAGTACCCCATAATCGATAAAGCCCTGACTCAGGGCGACAAAAACATCCTCAAAGGTTTTGAAAGGGGACAGCTGACACTGCTGTTTAAAAAAAGCCAGGCTGGCTTCCTCGCCATAAGAACCGCGGGTGCCGGCATAAGCCACTCGCGGTTCTTTTTTGATGGTTTTTGGATAGTCAGAAAAAGCTTGATCTAATAAGTCAAAGGATTGGGCCGTAGTCATCTCAGTAACCAATATTTTCGCCGACTAAAATCACCTTGATCCGGCCGGGGATGCGGCTGTGGCGGGTGGTGACGATATTGGCACACATGCAGTCAGCAGCATGACACTGGGCGCAGCTGCCGGTATCGTAGCAAGGGGTTTTGGCACTTAAGCGAATCGCGTTTACTGGAGCAGCGGTATTTTGAGCCCGATAAATCCCGGCATCGACATTGGCAACCACCTTGTTGATCCCGGCAATGACAATCACCTGCTCGGGACCAAAACAGATTAGCGCAACCCGGTTGCTGATCCCATCGACATTAACCAGTTCACCATCCATGGTGATGGCGTTGGTGCCGGTCAAGAAGGTGTGAGCTAGTACCCCCTGGGCAACCACCGCTCTTTTTTCCTGCTGAGTTTTTGCCAGGCTACGGTCAATATATTCAAAATCACCGTTTTTAACGGCATCCAGTAAGCCAATTTCCTTGATTGATTCAGAACCACCGTGGGTCACACTGACACCGCGGGGAATCAGAGACAAAGCCAGTTCCAGCGCCTCAGCGGCGGTCTTGCAATAATAGCCTTCAAAATTTCGGCGCTCCATTTTCTTAATTAAAGAGCGGCTGAGATTCAGATAATTATCTTCCTTATAACCCAAAATGATACCTCCAGAGAAAATAGTTAACATAATAACCTTATTATAATCCAAAGTCGTTAAAAAAACAAAATTTATTGAGAAAATGGGGTATAATAATAAAAAACATGCAATCGCAGAAGAGGAGGACAAAGACATGCATAAATATAAGGGGATAATCTTTGATTTAGACGGCACCCTGGTCAATTCACTAGAAGACCTGATCGATTCGGTCAATGCGATTCTTAAATATAATCGCTTGCCGGTTCATTCCTATGAAGAGGGAAAAAAGCTGATTGGTAGAGGCTTAAGAAATTTAGTCCGGGATGCCGTGCCGGAAAATTATCGTGATAATGATCCTTACGTGGACGAATTAACGGAAATGCTTAAAGCCGAATACGCGACTAATTACAGAAATAAAACGAAGCCGTATCCCGGCGTCACAAAACTGCTGGATTATTTAAAAATTCATGAGATTCCCTTTAGTGTCTGTACCAATAAGCCGGATGCAGCTGCCAAGTCGCTAATCCATGGCCTGTTTCCAGACTACCATTTTGTCGACGTAATTGGTTTTACCAGGGATGAATTGCGAAAACCCAATCCCGAGTCAAGCGTAAAACTGGCTCAGAAGATGGGCGTAAAACCACAGGATTGTCTATTTGTCGGGGATTCGACAATTGATTACGAAACCGCGCTGAGAGCTGGAATGCTGCCAGTTTTATGTACCTGGGGATTTGAATCCTTTGAAGTGCTGACCAAGCTCGATGAGGCGATCTGGCTGCATAACCCAATGCGGATTGTTGAAGCGCTGCGTTATGGCAAGGAAATGTATTCGCTTTTTAACGAAATACCAGATCCCAACCCCAATGCCCAAAAGAAAAAACACTGATCAGAGATAAAGACCGCGACTAGAAAATCTGAAACCTTAAGAAATGTAAACGTTAAACAAAATGTAAACGAAAATCAAAATTACATATTGACAAAAAAACCAGGTCTTGTTATAATAAAAAATTTTACTTTTCCTTAAATCTGTGGTATACTAACGTAGAGAAAACCACAGAGAGGTGAAGTTCATGCCAAAAGCAACCATTATGGACATTAGACGCGAGGTGGAAAATTGTCTTGGTAAACGGGTCAAACTTGAAGCACATAAAAGCAAGAAAAAACTCTACCAAAAAGAAGGGGTAATTGAGAGCACTTATCCCAGTATTTTTACCGTTCGAGTTCAAGAGGATAAAAGAAAAGAACAGAAGTTGTCTTTCAGTTATTCTGATCTTCTAACTCAAAGTGTAAAGATTGTATTACTAGATGAGAATGAAGTTGACGGCGCACTGTTAGTTTCATAACGACAACATAAAATAACCACATTAGGAGAAGGACTCAGGTTCTTCTTTTTTTGTTGGCTTAAAATGGTAGGCTTTTTATTAAAGCGATGGTATAATAACCGGGTATTAAAAAATTGGAGATAAAAATGAAAGCTAAGAACCTGAAGATAGAATCTGAAATTGGCAAACTGAAAAAGGTGCTGGTTCACCGGCCAGGAAAGGAACTGGAGCGAATTGTTCCGGATTCCCTCAAGGAGCTCTTATTTGAGGATATCCCCTGGCTGGCCCGAATGCAAGAGGAGCACGATGCCTTTGCCGCGATCCTCAGAAAACGCGGTGCCGAGGTGCTTTATGTCGAGGACTTATTAAAAGATATTTTAAAAGATACCGCCGTTCGCGAAAGCATCATTGCCGAAGTGATTGATAAGAACCCCTCATCGGGAAATTATATCGATGGCTTTCTAAATGAGTATCTGATGTCGCTTGACAGCAATACCCTGGGCGAGGCCTTAATTGCTGGGGTGCTGCAAAAAGAACTGGATCATCTGGATCGGCACCGGGTGCTGACTGATTATTTAAAAGGCCCGGAACCCTATGCCTTTTATTTGAATCCGCTGCCAAACTTATATTTTATGCGCGATCCGGCTGTCGCGATTCATGATGGGATGTCCATTTCGGCGATGGCGACCCGCACCAGAAGGCGGGAAAGTCGTTACCTATCGGCGATTTATCAGCATCACCCGCTGTTTGATAGCTGCAACAATAAAACCTTTTACCAGGATACCAACTTCTTTTCAGTAGAAGGCGGTGATATCCTGATTTTGAGCCCCACTGTCGTAGCGGTCGGGTGCAGTGAACGGACCGAGGTTCAGGGGGTAGAAGAGCTAGCCAAAAACCTCTTTAATGCCGATTTGGGGATAAAAAAGGTGCTGGCGGTAAAAATCCCCCGCAACCGCGCCTTTATGCATCTGGATACTGTCTTTACGATGGTCGACTTTGATAAATTTATTGTCTACCCGGGGATTCTAGAACAGGTTGAAACGGTGATTATGACCCCTGGTAAAGGTGACTATCTCCATTATCAGCGCAAAGATAGCCTCAGAGAAGCGCTCAAAGCAGTGCTTGACTTACCAGCCATTAACCTGATTGAGAGTGGTGGCGGCAACCCCGTTGCGGCTGCCCGGGAACAATGGAATGACAGCACCAATACGCTGGCAATTGCTCCCGGCGTGATTGTCGCCTATGCTAGAAATGAGCAGTCCAACGCAGTGCTGCGTCAAAACGGCATCGAAGTCATCGGTATTGAAGCATCCGAGCTGGTGCGTGGCCGCGGTGGCCCCCGCTGTATGACGATGCCGCTTTACCGGGATCGGTTTTAGAAGTGATCATTGTAGTGATCGGGCGGTTTTTTAAATAATCGCTGTTAAGCTATTTACCTTGTGAAAGGTAATCTTCAGCAGTTAAAATATAATAAAAGAAGCGATAAACGGAGGAAACGTTATGAATTTAAAAGGACGTCATTTATTGACATTAAAGGATTTTACCCCCGCGGAAATCCAGTATCTGATTGATTACGCTGCCGAACTCAAGGCCAAGAAAAAATCAGGTGTGGTGGGCAACCTGCTAGCAGGTAAAAACATTGTCCTGATTTTTGAAAAAGCATCAACACGAACGCGCTGCGCCTTTGAAGTAGCGGCCTTTGACGAGGGTGCCAATGTCACCTTTTTAACCAATAGCCAAATGGGCAAAAAAGAATCGATTGAGGATACCGCGATTGTTCTGGGGCGTTTTTATGATGGCATTGAGTTTCGCGGATTTGAACAAAAAACTGTCGAAATGCTGGCCGAGTATTCCGGGGTACCAGTCTGGAACGGCTTGACCGATCTCGATCATCCCACCCAGATTTTGGCCGACATGCTGACGATCCAGGAAAATCTTGGATCAGTGCAGGGAAAACGCCTGGTTTATGTCGGCGATGCCCGCAACAATATGGGCAATGCCCTGATGATCGGCTGTGCCAAGCTGGGGATGCATTTTGTCGCCGTGGCTCCAGAATCGCTGTTCCCGGAAGAGGCCTTAGTGGCAGAAATGAAAGCGCTTTGTCAAACAACCGGGGGAACCATTACCCTGACCGCCGACATCAAAGCCGGGGTTAAAGGGGCTGATGCCATCTATACCGATGTCTGGGTGTCGATGGGAGAAGAGGATCAGATGGCTGATCGGATCAAGCTGTTGTTACCATACCAGGTTAATATGGAAATGATTAAGGCTAGCGGCAATGATGAGGTGATCTTCCTCCATTGTTTACCAGCCTTTCATGACCAGGAAACATCGGTTGCCCGCGAAGTTAAGGAGAAATTTGGTCTGGCTGAAATGGAAGTCACCGATGAGGTCTTCCGCAGCAAGCATTCCAAGGTTTTTGATGAGGCCGAGAATCGGATGCATACGATCAAAGCTGTGATGTGCGCATCTCTGGTTGGCTAAAATGTCCGATTGCGTCGTTGCAGTTTCTTTTTCAAATCCTTGCGTATTGTAGATACGCGGCGGCCTTGAAAAAGAACCAGCGCCTAGCACTCGAAAATTTTCGCTCAACCAGCATGGCGTTGCTAAATTAATACGATTCATGACCAGGAGATTAACGATAAATGGAAATTAAAGCGATTAAAAAATTACAAAATGGCTCCGATGTCCGGGGTATTGTCCTTGCTGGTGTTCCTGGTGAGGAGGTCAATTTCACTCAGGACATGGCGATGAAAATTGCCTTTGCCTTTGCGACGTGGTTGGAGAAAAAGCTGGGCAAGGCACCGCTGACCTTTGCCGTTGGCCGCGACAGCCGGTTGTCCGGGCCGCATTTGGCTCAGGCAGTGGCGCTGGGGCTTATTAGCAAGGGTAACACGGTCTATCAATGTGGTCTGGCCACCACCCCGGCGATGTTTATGACCACCATCGATCCGCTGATCCAGGCTGATGGGGCAGTGATGGTTACCGCCAGCCATCTGCCCTTTAACCGCAATGGACTGAAATTTTTCACCAAAGATGGCGGTCTCAATAAAGAGGATATTAGCGAGATTCTGGCAATGGCTGAGACCATTGAAACTAGTTTTACTCCCGGTGGCCAGGCGTTGGATTATGATTTTCTGCCCACCTATTCGCAGAATATTTTAAAGATTATCCGTGCCAAAACCGGATTAGATCAACCCCTGGCCGGTGCCCGGATTGTCGTTGATGCCGGTAATGGGGCGGGTGGATTTTTTGCCAGCCAAGTCTTAGTTCCCTTAGGCGCTGATACCAGCGGCAGTCAGTATCTCGACCCTGATGGCAATTTCCCCAACCACGTCCCTAACCCCGAAGATACGGTGGCGATTGATCATATTACCAAAGCGGTGCTGGCTAACCAGGCTGACTTGGGGATCATCTTTGATACCGATGTCGATCGGGCAGCGATTATCGACGAACGGGGTCATGCCATTAACCGCAATGGTTTTATTGCCTTTATTGCCAGCATCTTGTTATCCGATTATCCCGGGTCGACGATTGTCACTGATTCAATTACATCGACCGGATTAACCGCCTATATTGAAAGCCAGGGTGGCAAGCATCATCGTTTTAAACGGGGTTATAAAAATGTCATTAATGAGGCGATTCGTCTAAATAACGCGGGCATCGAAACCCATTTAGCGATGGAAACCAGCGGCCACGGTGCCATCAAAGAAAACTATTTTCTCGATGACGGCGCCTATCTGGTGACGATGGCGCTGATCAAATTTGCCGAGCTGCTTAAGGCTAACAAACCGATCAGTTCATTTCTTCAGGGCTTAAAAGAACCGCTGGAAGCCAAGGAAATCCGGTTAAAGATAACCGCTGAGGATTTTAAGTCTTATGGCGAAACGGTGTTAGCAGATTTTGCCACCTTTGCCGCCAGTCAACCCGGCTGGACGGTGGTGCAACCCAATTACGAGGGAATTCGGGTCAGCTGTGACGCCAGCGCAGGAAACGGCTGGTGTTTGCTGCGCATGTCCCTCCATGATCCGATTATGCCGCTGAATATCGAATCCGATGCGGTCGGCGGTTGTGCGATCATTGAGGCCAGGTTAAAGCAATTTCTGACGGACTATCAGGCGCTTAGATAAAGCAGTTTTGATTTTCTTGAAAATTCTCGATAAATTTAATAAAAAAAAGCCAGCCGCTTGTAAATGGGTTCACAAGCGGCTGGCTTTTTAGGTGCGCCCATACCCGGAGGTACCTTTCTCAAGGTTGGTCAAGCTCCAGCCCGGCTACAAATCCGTCAATCAGATCCATGTGCTGGGACATTGCCCAGGCGGCTGTGAGGGGTTCCTTTTCTTTGAGTGCGTTTAAGATACTGCGGTGCTGTTTATCAATGATTGGCCCGCGTTCGGTATCATTGAGAATGGCGATCCGGATATCCTTGATCAGCGCTTCAATCAGGGTAGCCGAGGACAGCAAGACGTTATGAATCATCTTGTTCTCTGAGGCCATCGCAATCTCATAGTGGAAGCGCTTGTCCAGTTCTGCCCGGACGGCTTCATCGGTTTCGGTTTCAATGGCATCGCAGAGCTTTTCCAGACTGGCAAAACGTTCGGGGGTCATTTTCCTAGCCGCCAACTTGGCCGCTTCGGTTTCGAGGGCGCGCCGGAGCTCCTGAACCTCTCTTAATTCCCCCTTGCTGAGCCAGAACATAATCGTTAGTGGTTGGGTCAGGGTGTCTTCAAAATGTTCGGCAATAAAATTACCTTCACCCTGCTGACAGACCACCAGACCGATCATCTCCAGCGCCCGGATCGCCTCGCGGATGGTTGCCCGCGAAACGCTCAGCTGCTCGGCCCATTGCCGCTCGGAAGGGAGTCGGTCGCCGCTTTTTAAATTTCCGTTAATAATATTTTCTTTAATCTGCTCGAGGATCTGCAAATATATTTTCGTATGTGCAATTTCTTTAAACATCGGAAACCTTCACTTCGTTTCATTAAATTTTTATTAATTATCATTGTACCACAGCCGATTTTAAAATTCAAAAAGATAAGAAGAAGCGAACAAAAAAATCAAGTGAGAATAAAAAAAGTATGAAAACGTTATTTTAACACTTGACAAGGATTTACGAAACACATATAATGGCAACAGGTTAGTGGTCTGACCACTAGACCAGTGATAGCAGAATTTTATCAAATTTTATCAGAAATTTTGTCAAGTGGTTTATGAATGGGTTTAAGAGGGTTTTGCAGTAATCGTTGACTGATAAGATAATCAGTTTGACGGCGGAATTTAGACAACGATTGATGTCCTTGCTGTCTGTTGATGAAATGGACAGCAAATATATTTCGCGATGGTTTGTCACGACGATCAATACGGATTTTAATTTATTTATGGAGGGTTAGTATGAAAATATTGGTATGTATCAAACAGGTTCCGGGAACGTCCAACGTCGAAGTGGATCCGGAAACAGGTGTCCTGATTCGGGATGGGGTTGAATCAAAGCTGAACCCCTATGATTTATATGGGCTGGAAACGGCCTTTCGCTTAAAAGAAGAATTGGGCGGCACGATTACGACCTTGTCGATGGGACCGCTGCAAAGCAAAGCGGTACTTTTGGAATCTTTTTATATGGGTGCCGATGCCGGTTGTTTATTATCTGACCGAAAATTTGGTGGTGCCGATGTCTGGGCAACCAGCTATACCCTGGCACAAGGAACAAAAAAACTGGGTGATTTTGATCTGATTATTTGTGGTAAGCAGACCACCGATGGCGATACCGCCCAGGTCGGCCCGGAAATGGCTGAGTTTTTGGGAATCCCCCATGTCACCAACGTAATCAAAATTCTGGCCGCCGATGAAAAAGGCCTGACCCTGCAAATGAACATGGAAGAATCGCTAGAAATATTGCGGATACCATACCCTTGCCTGATCACAGTCGACAAGGATATTTACACCCCGCGCCTACCCTCTTATAAACGAAAACTGGATATTTCCGAAAATCCCGAAATTCAGGTATTAACACTAAACGATATGTATGACACCGATGAAAAAAAATATGGACTCAGTGGCTCACCCACCCAGGTGGAACGGATCTTCCCGCCTGAAAGCAATGTCCAAAAAACCAGCTTTTCCGGTGATGGCAAGGTGCTGGCCGAGACGCTGCTGGGGATTTTAACCGAAAAAAAATATTTAGGAAAAAATAGTTAGGATAGGAAGGAAAAAGTCATGGCAGGAATTAGAATAATCAAAGAAAACGTCGATCAAAAAACCTTTGAGGCACTGGCAGAAATTTGTCCCTTCGATGCCTTCTCATATGAAAACGCGGTACTGGAAGTCAGCTCCGCCTGTAAGGTCTGCAAGCTGTGTATAAAAAACGGACCTGCCGGTGTCCTGGTGCTGGAAGAAGAACAACGAGTCGCGATTGATAAAAGTTTATATCGTGGAATTACCGTCTATGTCGATCACATTGAAGGCAAGATTCATCCGGTCACCTTTGAGCTGATTGGTAAGGCACGAGAACTGGCAGCGGTCATTGATCATCCCGTTTACGCCCTGTTTATGGGTACTAATATCAGTGAAAAAGCGGATCAGCTGTTAAGCTATGGGGTCGACAAAGTATTTGTCTATGACCAACCGGAACTCAAACACTTTGTCATTGAACCCTATGCCAACGTGCTTGAAGACTTTATTGAAAAGCTTAAACCGTCATCTATTTTAGTTGGGGCGACCAATGTCGGTCGTTCATTGGCTCCGCGCGTGGCTGCTCGTTGTCACACCGGTCTGACCGCCGACTGTACGATTCTGGAAATGAAAGAAAACACCGATTTAGTTCAGATTCGTCCCGCTTTTGGCGGTAACATTATGGCTCAGATTGTGACACAATACTCGCGGCCGCAGTTTTGCACGGTTCGTTATAAAGTATTTACCGCCCCGGAACTGGTTAAAGAACCCTGGGGTAGTGTTGAAATCATGGCTATTGGCAAAGACAAGCTGATCTCCGCGATCGAAGTGTTAGAAGTGATTAAGAAAGAAAAGGGTGTTGATCTCTCTGATGCTGAAACCATTGTGGCAGTTGGCCGGGGCGTGAAATGCGAAAAAGATCTCGAGATGATTTATCAATTTGCACAAAAAATCGGTGCCACCGTGGCCTGTACCCGGCCGGGCATTGAATCCGGCTGGTTTGATGCCAGACTACAGATTGGCCTCAGTGGCCGAACCGTTAAACCGAAACTGATCATCGCCCTGGGCATTTCCGGTGCCGTCCAGTTTGCTGCCGGGATGCAGAATTCGGAATACATCATCGCGATTAATAATGATTCCAAGGCGCCAATCTTTAATATTGCCCATTGTGGGATGGTCGGCGACTTATATGAGATCCTGCCGGAACTGTTAAAAATGATTGATGAACCTGAAACCGAAGAAGCCGGGAAAACCCTGGTAATGCCTGAAGCAATTAAAGCACCAGAAAGGATGGTAGGTTAAGATGAATTATAAAAAAGTAGCAGCCACTGATATTGCTTTCCTAAAGAGTCTGGTTCCCGCTGAACGGATCTTTGTGGGTACTGAAATCGGTGAAGATTTTAGCCATGATGAGCTGGGCAGCATCCATTCCTATCCCGAGGTGCTGATCAAGGTAACCTCCACCGAAGAAGTGTCAAAATTGATGAAATATTCCTATGATCATAATATTCCGGTGGTCGTCCGCGGCTCTGGTACCGGACTGGTCGGTGCCTGTGTACCATTGTTTGGCGGGATTATGCTTGAAACCACGCTGATGAATAATATCCTCGAGCTGGATACCGAAAACCTGACCGTGACGGTTGAGCCCGGTGTATTGCTAATGGAACTGTCCAAATTTGTCGAAGAAAATGATCTCTTTTATCCCCCTGATCCCGGTGAAAAATCGGCTACCATTGCTGGCAATATCAGCACCAACGCCGGTGGTATGCGAGCCGTCAAATACGGCGTGACCCGGGACTATGTCCGGGGTCTGACGGTGGTGTTGTCTAACGGCGAGATCATCGAACTGGGTGGAAAAATTGTTAAGAACAGCTCTGGTTACAGCTTAAAAGATCTGGTTGTCGGCTCCGAAGGAACCCTTTGCGTGATCACTAAAGCGATCTTAAAACTGTTGCCCTTACCCAAGATGACCTTAAGCCTACTGATTCCCTTTGACAATATCAGCGATGCCGCCGGAATTGTTCCCAAGATCATCAAATCCAAGGCAATACCAACGGCGATTGAGTTTATGGAACGCCAAACGATTCTTTTTGCTGAAGATTTTTTGGGCAAAAAATTCCCTGATTCCAGCAGTGACGCCTATATTCTCCTAACCTTTGATGGTAACTCTAAAGAACAGGTCGAGGCCGAATATGAAGTGGTCGCCAACCTCTGTCTGGCCGAGGGTGCCAAGGACGTCTATATTGTCGATACCGCTGAGCGGAAAGAATCAGTCTGGTCAGCCCGGGGTGCCTTCCTCGAAGCGATTAAGGCCTCGACTACCGAAATGGATGAGTGTGATGTGGTGGTGCCGCGTAACCGGATTGCCGAATTTATTGAATTTACCCATGAGCTGGCCCGGGAAATGGATGTTAGAATCCCCAGCTTCGGCCATGCCGGTGATGGTAACCTCCATATCTATGTCTGTCGTGACAAGCTTGGCCAGAAAGAATGGGACGCTACCCTCGAAGAAGCGATGGATCGGATGTACGCCAAAGCGCTAACCTTTAACGGCCTGGTTTCCGGTGAACACGGCATCGGCTATGCTAAACGAAAATATCTGCTCAATGATTTTGGCACCGAACATCTGGCTCTGATGGCCGGGATCAAGCAAACCTTTGATCCCAAAAACCTGCTCAATCCTAAAAAAGTCTGTCAGATGTAGGTGAATCATGGATAACGTGTTACTATTCTTTGTCGCGCTAATCCCGGTGGCCTGGTTAATTGTTTCGCTGGGGGTCTTAAAGATCCCCGGTCAAAAGGCCTGTCCGATTGCCCTGGCGCTGACTATTGTGTTGAGTATTCTGGTCTGGCAGATGCCGGTGATTGATAGTCTTACCGCTGCCCTCGAAGGCGCGGCGATGGCACTCTGGCCGATTTTTCTGGTTATTATTGCGGCCGTTTTTACCTATAATCTGGTGACCCACACCGGCGGCATGGAAACGATCAAAAAAATGATGAGCTCGGTTTCGACAGACCAGCGGATTCTGGTACTGATCCTGGCCTGGGGCTTTGGCGGCTTTCTCGAAGCGATTGCCGGCTTTGGCACCGCAGTGGCGATTCCCGCCAGCATTTTAGCGGCGCTCGGTTTTAACCCGGTCTTTGCGGCGATTATCTGTTTAATTGCCAATACCACCCCGACCGCCTTTGGCGCTATCGGTTTGCCAGTCAGCACCCTGGCCTCGGTGACTGGTCTGAATGTCAATGATTTGTCGTTCGCGATCGCAATTCAGCTGTTTGTGATGATTATGATTATCCCCTTTATCCTGGTAATGATTACCGGAAAAAGCGTTAAAGCCGTAAAAGGTGTCTTCTTAATTACCCTGATGGCCGGCTTATCTTTTGGATTGCCACAGATTTTTGTAGCCAAGTACTTAGGTGCGGAACTGCCGGCGATTGTTGGATCGGTGATCTGTATGGCGGTAGTTATTTTAATGGCTAAGGTCTTTTATAAGGATACCGCTGCCAAAGATGTGGAGAAAATCCCCGTAAAAACCGCCGTGATGGCCTGGCTACCCTTTATTCTGGTGTTTGCAATTATCATTCTTTGCTCATCGCTGTTCCCGATGATTAACGGGCTGTTGAAACAGGCTAGTACTACCGTGCAGATCTATACCGGAGCCGGCGGTAAGCCGATGACCTTCTACTGGTTGGCTACCCCGGGAACCTTGATCATTATTGCTACCTATTTGGGCGGACTGCTTCAAGGTGTTAAATTCGGTGAGATCAGTACGATTCTCGGCAAAACCGTTAAACAAATGTTTAAATCAGCAATTACCATTATGTCAATTGTGGCGCTGGCCAAGGTGATGGGTTACAGCGGGATGATCGGGGTGATTGCCCAGATTCTGGTTATGGTTACCGGCGATTTTTATCCCCTGATTGCGCCGCTGATCGGGGCGTTAGGAACCTTTGTCACCGGC
>JAHIQT010000066.1 GCA_018903255.1 Bacillota bacterium
CTATGCAACGATTATTGGGGTAATTGCTGGCATAACGACGATGGTACCTTATTTTGGCCCGGCGGTGGGAACCATCGTGATTGTGGTGCTGGTTCTGTTTATCAATCCCTTGATGATTATTCCGATGCTGATTGTCATTGGGGTAGTTCAGGTGGTCTGTGGTAATTTTCTGGCTCCGGCGCTGATGTCTGGCAATGTCGGCCTCCATCCGGTATTTATTATCTTTTCGATTTTCTTTTTTGGCGCCATGTTTGGGGGCGTAGGGATGATTATGGCGGTACCGATGGCAGGAACGATTAAGGTAATTGCCGGATATGTTATTGCCTTATTTGCCTCAAAGGACGTTACTGATCTAAAAAAGGATTGACATTTAAATAGGGAATTAATATAATCATTCACACAGGTTAATATAAGAAATGCATCGAGAACGAAGGCTCTAAAAATAACTATTGCAGAGAGAGAGACGTGGCTGAAAGTCTTTTATAGTTGCTTTAGGGTTGCCCCGTTTGAGCAGCTGAGAAGAAAACTTGAATTTTACATTCATTGAGTATTTTTAGTCGGGAAACCGTTATTGATAAAGTGAGTTGCCAATGATTGTTTGGCGGCTAAATTGGGTGGTACCGCGGATTAAACCGTCCCTTGCAGACTTGCAGGGGATTTTTTTGTTTTAATAACAAACTAAGAACATCACATGTTGACAAGCAAAAATAAAAAATTGATAAGGAGAAAAAATGAAACCACTAGGATTAAATGAAATCAGAGAAAAATATCTGGCATTTTTTGAAGAAAAAGGACATCTGCGATTAAATAGTTTTCCACTTGTGCCAATTAACGACAAGAGTCTGTTATTAATCAACTCGGGGATGGCACCGCTGAAACCCTATTTTACCGGCGATGAAATCCCGCCCAGAAATCGGGTGACCACCTGTCAAAAATGTATCCGTACGCCGGATATTGAAAACGTCGGAAAAACTGCCCGACATGGAACCTTTTTTGAAATGCTGGGCAATTTTTCTTTTGGCGACTATTTCAAAAAAGAGGCGATTCCCTGGGCCTGGGAATTTTGCACTGAGGTTATGGAAATTCCGGCAGACAAGATCTGGATCACCATTTATCTGGATGATGACGAAGCCTTTCAAATCTGGAATGAAGATGTTGGGATTCCCAAAGAAAAAATTGTTCGGTTGGGAAAAGAAGATAATTTCTGGGAGCATGGCCTGGGACCCTGTGGCCCTTGTTCCGAGCTCTATTTTGACCGCGGCGAAGAATACGCGTGTGACAGCCCCACCTGCAGTGTTGGTTGTGATTGCGACCGTTATGTCGAATTTTGGAACCTGGTCTTTACCCAGTTTGATAAAGATGAAGCTGGCAATTATAACCTATTGCCAAAACCAAATATCGATACCGGGATGGGACTAGAACGTCTGGCAGTAGTGATGCAGGGAGTCGGGACGATATTTGAAATTGATACGGTTGGCCATGTGCTTAATTATATTTGCAAAAAAGCTGGGGTAAACTATGGCGATGATCCTCAGGACGATATCTCCATCCGAGTTATCACCGATCATATCCGTAGTGTTACCTTTATGATCGCGGACGGTGTGATGCCCGGTAATGAAGGTCGTGGTTATGTTTTGCGCCGACTGTTGCGTCGGGCTGTTCGTCACGGAAAATTATTGGGCATTAAAGATCTGTTCCTTTATGATGTAGCCAAAGAAGCGATTCGGGTTTCAGAAGGGGCGTATCCCGAACTGCGAGAAAAACAGGATTTCATTCAAAAGCTGATTCGGATTGAAGAAGTACGGTTTAAAGAAACCATCGATCAGGGTCTGGCGCTGTTAAATAAAGAACTGGATAAGATTATCGAAATGGAAGAAACCGTATTTCCAGGTGGTGGGGCATTTAAACTCTACGATACCTATGGTTTCCCCTATGATTTAACCAAGGAAATTGTTGAAGAACGAGGACTGACCATTATTGTCGAAGACTTTGAAAAAGAAATGGAAGCCCAGCGAGAACGGGCACGACAAGATCGTCTCAATAGCGATTTAGCGGTCTGGGCTGATGATCCCTTTAATCCGCTGGGAGCAGAGGCAGTCAATACCTTTGTTGGTTATGACAACCTCGAAGCGGAAGGCACCATCATCGGGCTCTATGTGGGTGAAACCCTGGTGGATCAAGCCAAGGCTGGCGATGAGGTACTGGTATTGCTCGATCAGACCTCCTTCTATGCCGAAAGTGGCGGCCAGACTGGTGACCATGGGATCATTCAAAAAGGTGATGGCCTGATTGAAATCAATGATTGTAAAAAAGGCAGCCTGGGTCGCCATATTCACGCAGGTACGGTGAAGTCAGGAACCTTTAAGGTCGGTGAAAGTGTGATTGCCGAGGTTGACAAAGATTTGCGCGATGCTGTGCAGCGCAACCACACCTCGACGCATTTATTACAAAAAGCTCTGAAACAGGTTTTAGGCGATCATGTCGAACAGGCCGGATCATTTGTATCCCCAGAGCGGTTGCGTTTTGACTTTAATCATTTCCAGGCGATGACTCGGGATGAAAAACGGCAGGTTGAAGAGATTGTCAACACAGCGATATTAGCGGCTTATGAGGTGTCTATTTTTGAAACCGATATTGATCAGGCCAAAGAATTAGGAGCAACCGCTTTATTTGGCGAAAAATACGGCGAAATTGTTCGCGTCGTTAAGGTTGGTGACTTCAGTACTGAGCTTTGTGGTGGTTGTCATATCAACAATTCTTCCAAAGTGGGGCTTTTTAAAATCATCAGTGAAGGTGGCGTTGCTGCCGGGATTCGTCGAATTGAAGCGGCAACCGGTTTTAATGCCTGGCACCTGGTCGAAAAAATGGATGATACCCTGGTTGAGGTATCCAATTTGATGAAAACCAATCCTGATCAACTGCTGGAAAAAGTAACCGAAATGGCCGAAATCAACAAACAGAAGGAACGCACCATCGCCGAGCTGAAACAGAAATCTGCCGGCAATGCGATTATCGATATCCATCAGAAAATGATCGTCATTAGTGGGGTTCAGGTTACCATTGCCGAAGTTGACAAAATGCCGATGGAAGAGCTGCGCACCATCGGAGATTTACTCAAAGACCGGATGGGATCAGGTGTTGTGCTGCTGGGGAGTGCCCTGGATGGCAAGGTTAATTTTGTTGCAACAGCCACTCCAGATGTTGTCAAACGCGGCTTCCATGCTGGTAAAGTCATCAAAGAAGTGGCGACACTAGCCGGTGGAGGTGGTGGTGGACGTCCTGATATGGCGCAAGCTGGGGGGAAACTTCCTGAAAAATTGGCAGAATCACTGTCAAAGGGAGAGACGTGCATTCGCGAGCAGTTAAATTAATTGATTAAGAAAATGAAAAATTACATCATTTGACTTGTCTTTTCTTTTCCTTTGGGTTAAAATGATATAAATTGATTGTGAAGGAGGTCTGATGACAATGGGAGAAAATACGGTGATTGATCGAGGAACCATTATGTTCGAGGTCGATAGCGAAAAGTCTCAGAAGATCGACGAAGTGATGCGCAATGTACATAAGGCTCTAGTTGAAAAAGGGTATAACCCCGTCAATCAAATTGTAGGTTATGTCATGTCAGGAGATCCGACCTATATCACAAGTCACAGAGAAGCGCGAAACGCCATACAGAAAATTGAACGCGACGAGTTGCTTGAGGAACTTGTCCGACGTTACTTAAAGAGTATTTAGTAGGCTGATAAATTGGGGCTGTCTCAACCGAGGCAGTCCTATTTTAGTTCAGGCAAGGTGAGGGTTAGCGCAAAACTCGCGGACATTTTGTTTGTGGTTAGGAACGATTTTAAGATGAAAATCAATAAGTTAGGCAATACCGGTATCATGGTATCGCGCATGTGCTTTGGTAGTTTGACGATTGGCCCCCTCCAAAAAAATAAAACCCTTTCGGAAAGCCGGGAAATCATCGCGGCTGCTTTGGACTGCGGCGTTAATTTTTTTGATACCGCGGATTTATACAATAACTACGATCACCTACGGGCAGCGATCCAAATAAAAAAGGATGTGGTCATTGCCACAAAATCCTATGATTATACGGCGACGGGTGTTCGTAAAAGTCTGAGTCGTGCTCTTTCTGAACTGGGGCGGGATTATGTTGATCTTTACCTGCTCCATGAGCAGGAAAGCCAAAAAACCATTGCAGGTCATTGGGAAGCCATTGAGGCGCTGATGGTTGAAAAACAAGCAGGAAAAGTAAGAGCCATTGGCATTTCCACCCATCGGGTCGAGGGTGTTTACGGGGCGAATCTGTTTCCCGAACTGGATGTGATTCATCCGCTGATTAATCTAACCGGCATCGGCATTGAAGACGGCACCGCCGAAGAAATGACAGCGGCCATCCATCAGGCCAAAAAATTGGGTAAGGGCATTTACGCCATGAAACCTTTAGGTGGCGGCAATCTGCTTTCCCGGAAACAGGCCAGTTTTGAGTATGTTTTAAATTTGACCGATCTCGACGCGATTGCGATTGGGGTTCAATCGGTTAACGAAGTGTTGTATAATGTTAAAAAATTTAATGGCGAGACCATATC
>JAHIQT010000067.1 GCA_018903255.1 Bacillota bacterium
CCATCTCGTCTCGTTCGACTTGCATGTGTTAAGCATACCGCCAGCGTTCGTCCTGAGCCAGGATCAAACTCTCAATAAAAGTTTGTATTTAAAGCCGTTGGGCTTAAAATGCTGTCTCATTTGAATAACGTATTTTATCCTCTACCGAGTTAATGTTTTAAAGAGTGCATCTCTCTGTTTCTATTTTAGCCATCATGCACCCTCGCGGATGTTTCGGCTGTTTTACAGGTTTTATGGTACTATTCTCTTTTCTATGACCGCCGCCTCGCAACCGCTTCCGACTGAAGAAGCTTTTCTATTATATCGTCGTTCCTCTTGGTTGTCAAGCTGTTTTTTGAAATTCTTTTAAGTTGTTTTCAGTGTTGTTCTGTTTTCGTCATCGCTGTTTTTGACGACTTTGTCAGTATAAAGACTTTTCAACTCTTTGTCAACTAGTTTTTTAATTCTCAATCTATTTTTCTATAAATCCCCTCTAATAAATGATATCTCTGAATCAATTCTACAGCTGACTCAACAATACCTGCTGTCATCCCCCAGATCACATCGCCATGATAGGTATAAAAATTTATCTCATAGGTTCCCTTAAACCAAGGGTAGTTCTTTCCGCCGGGAATACACTCGTAGGGAAAATCGTTAGGTTGTTCGTGACTCAAAAGGTTGAGATATTTTTTGGGTTTATGCTCCTGAAAATAATGCACCGGCGCTGTAAAAACCGCGCTAACTTCTTCACGGCCGAAACTATATTGATAGTCGCGAAGAATTGCAATAAATGGGTGAATGATAAAATTAAACGGCGATATAAACAGATCACCGGGTCCCAGTATTTCAATTTGCTCACGATCAACAAGCAGTTCTTCGATGGTTTCGCGGATTGCAGCTGCCATCGGAGTTTCGCCATTTTCCAACCGCCCTCCCGGAAAACAAATTTCTCCCGGCTGACGATTTAATGTCGCTGCGCGTTTTTCAAAAAGAAATGCCGGCCCTTCTTCGGTTTCCACCATCACTACCAGTACCGCATATTGACTGAAATTTCTTTCACCAATCATCCCCGGTCGTCGGTTGAAAAAATCTTCTCGTTCCAATTTGTCCTACCTCAACTATCTATTTAAACTATGCTCAAATTACGACCACGTTACCAATTCTCCATTTTCATTGTTCAACGCATTCTATTCTAACATAGAATACTAGTCTTGAAAATTAACACCAACAAAAATAATTTTAGAAATAACTTGCGCTACCTAGTAGTTCTATGTATAATGCAACCATACCTAAGAGATCTATGTAGTGGAGGTTACCCATGAATGTATCAAAGGATTTAATTGCGGCCTCGGCAACGCCTTTAATATTATCAATATTAAAGGAGAGCGACAGCTACGGCTATGCGATTATCAAAAAGGTTAAAGTATTAACTGACGACGAACTTGTCTGGTCCGAGGGGATGCTTTATCCCGTGCTCCATCGTCTTGAAGAAAAGAACTTCATTGAGTCTTATTGGAATGATTCTGAGGGCAAACGCAAACGAAAGTATTATAAACTTAAAGAGGAAGGACTGATTGAACTGGAAGAACAAAAGAAACAATGGAATATTATCCATACAGCACTTTCAAAAACCTGGTTTGAAATAACGAATAAGGAGGATTCCTGGCCATGTTTGATCTAGAAAAAAACGTCCGTGCCTGGAGTGACTGCCTGCGAAGTCAGGGTCACTTCAAAGAAACCGACATTACTGAATTGGAATGCCATTTGCACGATGAAATCGACGATCTGATTCACGCTGGATTATCGGAACAAGAAGCTTTTTTAATCAGTGTGAAACGTTTTGGTGATACCCATTCGGTATCCCGGGAATATTCAAAAGTAAATACCGAAAACCTCTGGAAGCAATTGCTGTTAGAACCCGAACCCACCGGAATTTAAAGTGAAAATCAACGCACTATCGGGCTGGTCTTTCTGTTCTCGTTTCTGGCTGGCACTTTATTTAAAATTCCAGAACTTTTAGGCTACAGCTTCAATGACCCCCAATACCAAATCTTTTACTTTAAAAATTTGAGCTTTTTCATCCTGCCATTGATTGCTTTGTTCTTTCTATATAAAAACAAATCCAATCTAAAAATGGTTGCCATGATTTTAGGTATTTTCGCAGCTGCAGCGGTCTTGATCAATGTTTATCCTTCGCATCCGCCAAACAATACCGAATTGCTGACCGCCTTACATCTGCCATTATTTTTATGGTTGATCACCGGGATTGCTTATATCGGTTCAGATTGGCGCAGTAGCCAGGGACGGATGAATTTTATTCGATTCACCGGTGAATCCGTGATTTACGGCACCCTTATTTTCTGTGGCCTCATCGTTTTGGCGATTTTTACCCAGGCGATTTTTTTCGCCATTCAAATTGATGCCAGCTGGTTTATTCAAAATTACCTAATTGTTTATGGCGCTGCTGCCGTCGCCATGATCACGGTCTATCTGGTTGAAACTAAGAAAAGCGTGGTCGAGAATTTTGCTCCGATTCTGGCAAAAATATTCAGTCCGCTTTTTCTAATTATCATGATTGCCTTTCTGGTTGTTCTGATCTTTTCGGGGCAGAGTCCGTTCCTGGAAAGGGATTACCTGATCGCCTTTGATTTTATGCTGGCGTTAGTTCTCGGCCTGGTTCTTTACACCATTTCCGCCCGCAACCCCTACGCTAAAAACCGCCTTTTCGACTATCTGAATCTGGCTCTGATCCTTGCAGCGATGATCATCGACGTGATCGCCTTATCGGCCATACTGATGCGATTATCAACCTTTGGGATAACACCGAATAAGCTGGCAGCGCTGGGGGAAAATCTGATTCTGCTATTTAATCTGTGCGGATTAGCCTGGCTATATTGCCGCTTTTTCTTGAAGAAGATTGACTTTATCAAAATCGAAGTCTGGCAGACTTCCTATCTCTATGTTTACGCCATTTGGTTTGCAAGTGTTGCCTTCATTTTCCCAGTTGTTTTTGGTTTTAATTAAACAGCTGAGCAATTTCAACAACTTGAACCATCTTGTATCTGTCGCAAGTCTAAAAGAATCCCATCAAATTTGACGGGATTCTTTTTAATGATTTAATCCTTATTTTCGATGCAGCACGACTTTCGAACATCCTTCAAACGCCTTATCACTGATTTCTTCGATGCTGGCCGGTAAATAGACATCAGTTAAATTTACACAATCTTTGAATGCCCAGGCCAGTATCTTCTTGGTTCCCTCATTTATTTTTACTGTTTTTAGCTGATTACACTCATTAAATGTAAAAGCAGCGATCCGTTCTACCGTTCCTGGGACATCAATTTCCTCAATACCACATCGGGTCATCGCATATTGCCAGAAATCTTTGAGCTTTGCCGGCAGCTTGACCTGTTTCAGATTTTCACAGCCATCAAAAACAAAACCGCCAATCTCAATGACGCTATCTGGAAATTCTACCCGAACCAATTCTTTGTTGCCCTTAAATATATCATCCCCAACAATTAGAATGTTTTTGTCGGCCGGAATGATCGCCTCTTCCCCTGATCCTTTTCCTTCCATCAGGCACATCCCAAAATCTTGTGTTTTATAATAATATTCGTACATTAACTTCTTTCCTCTTCATTTTTCTATAAATTTTCACTTGCCGCCCATATCACAATAAACCGTTATCAGTGTCAAGGCGGATTGCTTCCTTTTGTGAGTATAGCATAAAAAGGTTTTAAAAAAAATCACTAATCCGGATTTACCTGCTTAAATAGTCTGCTTCCTTTTTAAAATTAGTATTGACAACAAAAGTAAGCTGTTTTATAATAGCACTATAGTTAGTTGGTCAACTAACTAACTAATCTTCTCGAAAGGGGGTGTCCCTTTGCAAATAAATTTCGAAGATGAACGCCCGATTTTTGTTCAAATTGCCGATGGCATCGAAGATGCCATCTTAACTGGAGCCTTTGAGGAAAGCGGTCAGATTCCATCAATCACGGAATTATCAGTCAGTTATAAGATTAATCCGGCTACGGCGCTTAAGGGCATCTCAATCTTGGTTGACGACGGTATTATTTTTAAAAAGCGGGGTGTCGGTATGTTTGTCGCTCCTGGTGCTGTTTCAAGACTGCGCGGCAAACGCAAAGAACTATTTTTTGATCATTATATTAAAAAACTTATCGAAGAAGCAAAAAAACTAGGTATTACCCATGAAGAAATTCTGGGAATGGTAGAAAGAGGTTACACGGAATGAACGGAATACAAATAAATGATGTGACGAAAACATTTGGCGATACATTAGCCTTAAATCAGGTAAGCCTGACTTTTGAGCCCCACAAAATACACGGATTACTGGGGCGAAACGGTGCTGGAAAATCAACCCTGTTAAATATTATCACTAATCGACTCTTTGCCGACAATGGCACTGTCACCATCGATGGTCTATCCGGCACTGAAAATGACCATGCCCAGGGGATGATCTATCTGATGTCAGAAAAAAATCTTTATCCCGAGAGCATGACCTGTAATGAAGCCTTTAAATGGACGAAACAATTTTTCAAAGATTTTGATTTGGATTATGCCCTGAACTTAGCAAGACAATTCAAACTCGATCCCAAGAAAAAAATTCAGTCGTTGTCGACTGGTTACAACTCAATTTTTAAAATCATCACTGCTCTTTCTGTCAATACACCTTATGTCTTGTTTGACGAACCCGTGTTGGGATTAGATGCCAATCACCGGGAAATGTTTTATCGATTGTTGATTGAAAAGTATAGCAATAATCCCTTCACTGCGATTATCTCTACTCATTTAATCGAAGAAATTGCCAATCTTCTCGAGTACGTCATCATTATCAAAAACGGAGAAATTCTAGTGAACGAATCCTGCGAAGCCTTATTAAGCAAAGGTTATTCCGTTACCGGTACAATCAATCAAGTCGACACCTTTGTTAAAGACAAGGAAGTCATTGGCGAAGATGTTCTGGGCGGATTAAAAACCGCCACTGTAATTGGATCAATTAACAAAAGCACGCTGCCCGATGGCATTGAAATTGCCAACCTGGATTTGCAAAAATTATTCATCAAACTAACTAACGAGGAGTAAGGCAATGAAACAAAATACAATTTACAAATATCAGCTCTTGGATCACCGAAACGGCGTTTTAATCTTCTGTGCGATCATCCTGGCGATTATCATTTTTATACCGGCTCAAATCACCTATTCTGAGGCACTGTCGAAGTCTTATGAATCGACCCGAATTGCGGGTATTGATATGGCTTCAGCCGTATTTCTTTTCATTTGTGGTCTGGTCTCTTTTAAGGAGTGTTTTCTGTTTGCACTACAAAACGGAATCTCCCGAAAATCATTGTTTAAAACCCGGCTCTATGTCACCGTAACGTTAGCTGTGACTCTGACCTTGTTTTCACTGTTTTTGTTAACCTTGGGAGCGTTTATCGAAGCTTCATCGACTGGTATTTCCTATTCCAGCTTGTTGAGCATGATCTATCCCGCCACCGGAATACTTCAATCCAGTGGTCCATTTGAATACCTTAACAACTTTCTTTTTCTGACGGTTCTTCTTACTGCCGCACAAGCACTCGGCTATTTGATTACCGTAGCACTATATCGGATGAATAGAAAACAGAAAATCACTTATATTGTTGGTTTTTATATCTTATTCTTTGTGATTTTACCGGTCATTGATATGTTCATATCCGGTCAGATTTCAACTATCTTGCTAAAATTTTTAGATCTATCGATGGGCATTTCTGCTCAGAATCCTTTTATTGGAATGTTCTCATTGACAATCTTCGCCATCATCGTAACTGGATCAACCTGGCTGCTTATCAGAAATGCCGAGGTTAAGAATTAATCAAAGGAAATAAATAGCCCTAATTGTCCAAAATAACAGGACAGTTAGGGCTATTATTGTGTTATTGTATAAGTATTACATAAGTACAGTATGATATAAAAACCTTGTAGCAATAAATTTTGATAACCAAGATATGGAAACTGAAACGATGAGCGATTTAAAGCAAAAAGTAAACCAGATACCAGCGCTTCCAGGTGTTTATAAGATGTTGGATTCCAGCGGTCAAATTATCTATGTCGGAAAAAGCAAATGTCTGAAGAAAAGAGTGCAATCTTATTTCACTAAATCTCCTAAGCAACCAAAGATTGAAAGAATGATTTTTTTGATTGACGATATTGAGTATATTGTCACCGACACCCATTTAGAAGCCCGGCTACTGGAATGTCAGCTGTTGAACTACCCATGACTGAAGTCACGGGATTCGATTAGGGGCCTGTCGGCCCTTAGACTTTTTCCTGCTTCATGGACAACTGCGGATTGCCAAGTAAAGTGATCAGTCACGCACGGATGCGCCGTCTTAGGTCGTCTCCAGCACCGATTATACTGATTGATCGCAAAGAGATCCGGCA
>JAHIQT010000068.1 GCA_018903255.1 Bacillota bacterium
ACCATTTCATCGTTTCGAGTTCGATCTCATCGTCAACCGAAGCACAGACATCAATGTAATCAACCCCGGCCTCAGTTTGAATCTTGGCCAGATTTTTGATAAACTCGCCATCTTTTTCGGCAATCGCCTTTGCGGTGGAAGAAATTGCGCCGTTAATTTTTTCTCCGATAATAATCATTTTACTCTTACCTCCTGGTAACATAATTTACTCCGTTACTAAACTGATTAAAAACTAATTGCAATGCCTGTAATTCACGAAATCGTAATACCCCTGCACTTTTAAAAACAAGCAATAGCTCTTCAATTAACAAAATATCTGATAAAGCTTTTATGTTAGCTTTATCAATCATTAATTATACTAAGCGCTTATTATTCGTTCGATAATCATTTTCATGCGTTTTAATCGTTTGCTTGCTTTTGTTTCAATTTTTTCCAATAGAAACTTTGTCCCGAAACGATTAACTTCTTGTGCTTAGTATAGCACCAATGTAAAGGAGCGTCAAACCTTTTTTAAATGCACTTAATATCATGCAACCTTATTCACAGCATTATATTTAGGTGATCTTCTGTCGACATTTTGACATATACCGACATATATTTACTTGTATATAATTTTACAGTGCAAGCGTGTTTAGTTTTCGCATAGCATTTAATCTCGGTAAATTCTAAGTAAAAAAAAAGCGAGGTTTCCCCCACTTCTTAAAACTATCTAATCTGAACTAAAACGTAAAAATCACCGCTATAATAGGGTTGTGTTCCTGATTTATCAATGCCTAAAAACATCGCGATCAAAGAAATCACCGCTTCGTCATTTGCCTGGGTGAAGGTTGCCTGATCTGCTGATAGAAAATTCTTACTGACTTGATAATTATCCCCCTGGGTCGTATCAAAACGATCAAAAACTGCTTTCATATCAATACCTATCAGCTCTGAATCTGTTTCATCCGAGAGTATCAACCTCCCGGGCGAAAGCGTTTTATCCCACTTAAGCGTGTAGACCTTTCCTTCCGACTCAAAGGTAGAAATAATCGGATCCTGATTTTGATCCTGACTATAGAAATTCACCACCAGGAAGATCTCATAGTCGGAAATATCAATCGCCGACTGCTGATTCAAACTCAGGTATAAGGAATCTTGACGGTATGGGTTTTCCTCGTAACGATAAAAACCAAAGACATCATAAAAATCATCATAAACATCAAAATCTTTATCGAGATACGGTAGCCCTTTAGTATATTCCATCATGGCCAGGTAATTGATTGCGTCTGAGATAATCTTCTTATCCCCCTCTGGCAACAATCCATTCGGTTTAATCTGATCGTTTTCCAGCATCTTGTTTTCGGTTAGCGCAGCGGTGAGTCGACCCACCTGATTCGCACGGCTAATGGTAAAAGCATCGACCGGCGGTAAGATCGAAAACAGCGAGAAGCCAATCAGCAACGCTGCGATGATTCCATTTTTACGGATTGGCATAAAACTCATCAGCACGCTAGATACAGCGGCAAAGAACCCAAAAAGAATCACATAATAGCGACCATACGTGATGCCAATTTCCTGAATCTGTAATATTGAGGCGACAATCTGAAACAATACAATTGGAACCAGCACTTTTGGAAAGATGCTTCGAAACCATCCGGCCAGCTTGTTTTCAAGGCTGCTAGCCAGAATATAAATCACAATAACCGCAATCGCAAAGCTTACCAACATCGGTTCAAGGCGATTATCGGTCCAAAAATTACCGGTGATGTTCCCAATGATATAAATAATTAGAATAACTGTATATACCGTCAGCAGCGGTATCACAATATAGGAAACTAAAACCTCCAGAAATTTGGGACACTGCCAAGATCGTTCCAGCTTTTCACGCTCATAAACCAATTTCTCAGGTGGCCTGTTTTTATCCTGAGCACCGGGATAGATGGGAATCAATGAGAGAAAATAAATCGGTGCAAATAGCATCCCCACAATATTTAAGCTATCTAAATATAATTTGTCGGACACGCTAAAAAGCAGCAGATCAATGGCGGTAATGATCAAGGTGCTCCCGATAAACAGCACCCCTGAAAAAAGCAGAGCATTGAAGAATGCTTTAAACGCCACCATAAAACTCTGATTAAAGTTGACTTCACTTTTGACCACCGGAACCCAGATATAAGCAATCAACAGTGCAAAAAGAGCCACTGATGTACGGATCCAGGTCTCCATGCTGGTACTGCTATGCTGTCGGTCGATCAGAAAATAACCAAGGGTCAGCACCAGACACAGAGCCATAGCAGCCAGCCGAATGGAAGTCCTGTCAGAAAAACGCTCCCAGCCTGCCTGAAAGCAAATCCCCAAAAATGCCCCGACCAGAAAGGTCAGTAAATAACTGGTATAATCTACTTCCTGATGAATGGCGATGGCATTTATTACCGTTGCCGCCACTAGAAAAGTTACAGTAAGAGGGTATCGAGACAAGGCCTCAACCAATCCGCTTAATTTTTCTTTGATCTTGTCAATAAAACGCATTCTTACTCCCTTCTACCCGGTTTAGATCCCTGCTAGCTCTCGATAACTTACAATGCTCTCTAATTTATCAAGGCCTATGCCGATCATTTTGGAGGTGCTCCAGGATCTATATTATTTTTTTATAAACGGGTCTTCAGTCGTTCCTGGTGCAACGCTGCCCTTTGGGACAATCTCAATCCGGATGCCTTCCAAACGATAGCCGAAACCGGCTGTTCCAGCCTGTCCGCCATTCCTGGCCCAGCCCATCCAGCCGACATTCTGGGCATGCACCTGATAATATACGTCGAAGAGATTTGCATCGGTACCTGTAAGTTCGACTTCAATAGCCTCCAGACGAAGGGAGCGTCCTTCGGTTCCACTTGGCAAGCCGTTGGTTACAAAATTCTGCCAGCCAATATTTTGGACATGGGTTTTATACTTTACCCCAAGATTATAGTTATTTGTGATCGTATTAATTTCAATCGCTTCCAGTCGCAGCGATTGTCCTTCAGTTCCGCTGATGACGCCGTCCGCCATGATACCCTGCCAGCCGATATTTTGGACATGGGTTCGGTACTCAATAGCCGGCATCACCTTATCTTTAACCACATAATTGACAATCGATTCTTTCACGGTATTGCCTTTACCGTCAAACACCTGCACCGACAAGGTGTAGATTCCGGCCTGGGTTGGAGTAAAAGCGGCCGTGCTAACATTGCTATAATCCTGAATAGTGGTAGTTTTACCATTTAGATCATAATAAAAGCTGTATTGATAATCGCCCTCGCCCCCCGTGGCCGCCGCATTTAACGTTAGTAACGTTCCCAGCGTTTGCCCAGTCGGCTTGTCAACCGTGAAGGTATCAATACTTAATGGATTCGTGGGGCTAACCATGGCCAATGCGGTATCGAGCTGAATCATACCATGGCCATAATAATCATCTCGGCCTTTAGCGCTAAAATCCAGTGCCGTTTCTTTAAGCAGATTTTCCACCTCGGTACTGGTCATGGTGTGATCCGCCGCCATTAAAACAGCACAGGCTGCCGCTGTAATGGGGCTTGCAAACGAAGTACCGGAAGCTTCTTCATATCCGCCATCATGGTTTGTTGAGTATATTTTATGGCCAGGGGCACACAAGTCAACCAAACTATTATGTTGTGAAAAATAGGCGATCTTATTGGTGTTATCGGTGGCACCTACCGAAATAACATTATTGTAGGAGGCTGGCACTGCCAGTTCACCTTTGTAGTTAGCATTTGCCCCTTCATTTCCAGCCGCCGCGACCAGTACCTTACCCGCATTAGCAGCATTCTCGACCGCCGTTCGCAAAGCCGCTGAAACCATGTAGCCACCAAAACTCATATTGATGACTTTAACCTCTGGTCGTGCCGCCGCATCATACAAGGCGGCACAAATATAACCGACATCGAGATTTTTGTCACCGTCAAAGGTACCACCGACCCGGTATGGAGCTAGCTTGATATTAGCGGTTCCGGTTATTCCCGCAAAACCAATGCCATTATCAGCGACCGCTGCCACACACCCCGCAACCAGGGTGCCATGACCAGAAAGATCTACCATATCGGTGGTTCCATCAACATAGTCATAGCCAACTACGACGTTCGCCTGAATGTCAGGATGTTCGGTAAAAAGACCGGTGTCAATGACAGCCACTACCACGGTTTCTGAATTATTGACCTTGTTCCAAGTCTGATCGGCGCCAACCCGTTCAAACTGCCAGGCTTTAGCTAACTCGGGATCATTGGGTAAATCCGACGTCTGAATGTAGCTGTTTTTTTCGGCCACCAGCACATTGGGATTTTCCGATAGTTTGGCCACCAGCGCATCGGTATTGGCTGAATCGGCAACCTGAATGATATCAACTTGTTCACCTAAAGATTCTCCACCCTTAATATCCTGACTGGTCAGAGCCAGATTTCCGACATCACCCTGAGCTTTATAAATGACTATAATCTGATCGTTATTGCTCGAAGTGGTGTCAAGATCGGCGATCTGATCGAGACTCTGAATGACCATCGAATGGTCTTGTGCCCAAATTCCCAACGGGAAAGAACTTCCGATTAAAACCATCGCCAGCAGGAAGACAATTGCCTTCTTAAATTTCATCAATTTTACCTCATGTGCTTTCTTTTTTTAACTTTTTAGATTAAGCTTAGCTTTTTCTCAGCTTTCTAAGTCAAACTTTTGATATTTCTTGAGCAGTTTTTGAATAATACTTTAATTATAACCGCTAGACCGTTTTTTTTCAAAGGTATAATCATTACCCTTCATGAATCCCTAACTTTTCTTAATTATTTCTGAATTCCAAGTTTCGCTAAAGGTTAGCGGGGTATTATTTAGACAAGAGATAAACATCTCCCCTTTTTCTTTTCATTCCTAATATAAAAAAAGCAGTGCATCCATCCGGGATCACTGCTTTTTTATTTTCTCACATTTTTCTCACTTTTTTGTTTCTATTTCATTTTAGTCATTTTCTGAACCAGCTTATTTTTAGAATAGAAACATCACTACAATTCCGCCAATGACACTGCCGATTGCAATAGCCAAGGCGATAAATTTTTCATTTTTGATATCATCCAATAATTCTTCTTCTGATTTATAGGTTACATGGGATGGTTTTTTTGTTGTTACTGACCGTCCCACATAAAGGCGATTTCCGCGTTTATGAATTTCACCTAGAATATACATCGGCTGATCTTCCGGGAGAATTTCTTCGAAAAAACGATAACCCAGGAAGCGAGAACCGCGTGAGTTTGAAAAATTGAAATTAAAATTGTTTCTGACCCAGCTAGAATCTGGTGATTCCATACGGTTGCAGCCTGGCATTAAATCCACATCGCCACCAAAGCTGGCCATATCAATATAGACTTTCTCATCCGAACTGCTGTCAGAAAGATACACCTCAACCGGGCTTTTTTCGCTTGATAAAGAGGATTCAACCTTACTGGTAACGGTTCTGGTATTACCCTTATCATCGCGCTCGGTTCTGGTTTCTTCATTTACTGAAAATACTTCATTTTCATAATAAGCCACTGGCCGTTGTGAAAAAGGCGCTTGCAGATCTCCCGATACGCTGTGAAGATGCCCCTTGACCTCGCTGTAATGCCGGTAATTTTCATCCAAACTGGATAAATCGCCAACAATATCCAAAACGTCTTTAATGCAGGTTGTCTGTTGAAACTGGATTTCCTGAGCTTTTGTCTTGCTTTTTTTCAAAACGTAAACAGCATAGCAAATCCCGGCAACCATAATCAGTATTCCAATAATAAATCCCATGGTTTTATTCTATTCCCAATTCTGCTTTAAGTTTGGCCAATTCATCATCAACTGCCGCAGTTTTTTCCAGTGCTTCAAACTCATCTTCGAGACTGGTATTTTCTCCGGCCATCTCTGTAAACGCCTGAGCCTCAGCTTCTTTGGCATTGACCTTCTGTTCCATTTTGTCAAGTTTCGTGAAGGCACTTTTACTGTCGGTGCTGTTTAAAGAGGTGCTGACACTTTTTTGAGCATCGGCCATCTTAGAACGGGCAATCAGCATATTCTGTTTCATTCGAGCTTCTTCAAGTTTCGCCTTTAACTGACGGACCTGATCTTTTAATTGCCCAACCTGTAAGCTCATTGAGTCATAGGCAGCTTGAAACTGAACCAGATCACCATCGACGCTGGTTTTTTGCTCCAAAGCTTTTTTTGCCAGTGCTTCATTACCAGCTAATAATGCGGTTTTGGCTTTCTTACCCCAATCTTCTGATGCTGCTTTAGCGGATTCCAATTGTTTTAAAGCCTGTTTTTCACTGCCCATGGCAGCACCTAATGCCTGGGTGGCACTGTTAACCTGTGCTTCCATGTCAATGATAATCTGTTTTACCATTTTTTCCGGATCTTCTGCCTTATCCAGCATGTCGTTTACATTCGCCTTTAACAAGTCACTAAGACGTTCAAAAATTGCCATTTTTTCCTCCTGCTATTTGTTTTTTTTATTTCAGGGCAATAAATGCCTAGGGCTCATTGATTATTTCCGGTCTTCGCCTGATTTCGATCAAATCGCCTTTTTTCTGTATGTTCATCTTATCAAATCTGAGAAAATAAGTCTATTTCTTTTTTGTGTTATCGTCAATTAACACCCCTTAATTTGCGCAAAGGCATCTATTTTCGATGACAATCGCCTGATACGATGATTCCAAATTGAGATTTAAAAAAAGAGCGAGTGAATGCGATCTTTCGGAGTATACATTCTAATACAATTTCCAAACTATTAAAGAAATCCAAAAAAACCTTTTAAGTGACCGGATTGACCATTGATAATTTAGACAAAGGAGGGTATCCTAGAAAAAAGCATCAACAGCTTAAGCACTCATTCATTTTTTGCAAACAAGAATAATTTTAACACAAAAGGGGTGGTCTATATGAAAAGCATTCGAACAAAACTGATGATTTATTTTTCCGGACTGATTCTGGTTGTCTGTGTCATCTTTACCTTTGTCACTATTAATGGCTTAACCAATGCAGTGGTGACTGAAGCTGAGAAAGCACTCAATACCCAGGCTCAGAATTCAGCTGAAATCATCAGCAGCCGTAACGAACAAAACTATATTTATCTTGAAGGAATCGCCTCCCGGGATAAAATTTTCTCAAGCAGTGTTCCGATCGATGAAAAAATGGCGATGTTAAAAACCGACGTCAGCAGTTCCGATCGTTTCTTGCGGATTGGTGTCTCCGATCTCAACGGCAACCTTTACCTATCCGACAGTTACGGTGACCGGGGGCAGATTGTCGATATCACAGCACGGGATTATTTTCATGTTTCAGCCGCTGGCAAGCGGGGCACGATGAATCCGATTATCAGTGTTAATCCCGATGACAACGGGGCGCTGATCATGGCCTACTCGGTACCGATTTATGAAAACGGTACCATCACCGGGGTTCTGGTGGCAGTTGCCAATGCCTGGTTTTTAAACGATATCACCGATAACATGACCTTCGGTGAAACTGGCTATACCTACATCGTCGATTCGACCGGTACGGCGATCTCACATCCTGACCGGGATAATGTTGTCAATCAAATGAATCCCATTGCTCTGGCTGAAACCGACGCCAATTATAAATCATTAGGGGCTGCCATTGGCGCCGCACTTGAGCAGGATTCAGTCACTACCACCTATACCCTGAACAATCAGGAGCATTACATGGCTTCTGCAAAGGTCCAAGGCATGGATTGGACAGTGGTTCTGGCGATCGAATCGGGTGAGGTGCTTGCCGCCCTGCCTGGCGCCATCTTAAGCAGTGTGCTGATTTCTATTGTTGTTTTAGCACTCAGTATAATCTTCTGCTATTTCATTGCCAAACGGATTACTGATCCGATTAAAAAAGTCAATCATATGATCAAAGAAATGGGGCTGGGGCATTTAAGCGCGCGTCTTCGTATGGAAACGAATGATGAAATTGGCGAAATGGCGCTAGCCATGGATGATTTTGCCGACACCCTCCAAACCGAAGTGATTGAGGTGATGAATCAGATTTCTGACGGCAATGTCTCGGCTGATATCGAAATCGTCGACGACCAAGATGAAATCAAACCAGCTCTTAAAAAGACCATCGAATCGATTCGCGGGTTGATTAATGAAGCTACCATGCTGGCCCAAGCTGGCGTTGCCGGGCAGTTATCGACCCGAGGTGATGTTGAAGCATTCAAAGGCGGATTCAAAGACATTGTTGTCGGTGTCAATAACACCCTTGACGCCGTGGTAGGCCCAATGAATGTGGCGGCTGACTATGTTGAGCGGATCGGCAAAGGGCAGATCCCTGAAAAAATAACAGCCACCTATAATGGTGATTTTAATACCTTAAAAAATAGTATTAATGCTTGTATTGACGGATTGGGTGCCCTGGAAGAAAGTAATCGGGTGCTTGGCAAAATGTCCCTTAACGATTATTCAGAAACGATGTCCACCAATTATCTTGGCATCTACTCTGAAATCGGCCATTCGATCAACGATGTCCATACCCGCTTAACCCGGATTGTTGAAATTTCAACTAATATAGCCAACGGTGATTTGCGCGATCTGGAAGTCTTATCAAAAATCGGTAAGCGCAGCGAAAATGATACCTTGATTCCGGCTCTGGTTGGAATGATTCAGAATATTATCAACCTGGTCAATGAAACAGAACAAATGGCCAGCATTGCCATTGAAGGGAATTTAAGCAACCGTGGCGATGTTTCCGGTTTCCCCGGTGAATACGGAAAAATAGTCACCGGCTTTAATCAGACCCTGGATGCCATCATTGCTCCGATCGAAGAAGCTTCAGCTACTTTGATCCAATTATCCCAGGGGAATCTACACACTAAAATGGCCGGTGATTACCGTGGTGATCACGCCCAGATCAAAGAAGCCCTAAACCGGACGATCAACTTCCTGAGCCAATATGTTGGCGAAATAACCAGTACCCTGGAAGAAATGGGTCGCAGCAATTTAAGTCAGGAGATCACCACTGATTATCTGGGAGACTTCCAGGCGATTAAAACGGCTCTTAACGATATCAACACCAACCTCAGCTATACCATGACTGATATTGATGTCGCTGCCGGACAGGTTGAAGTCGGTGCCCGACAAATTTCTGACGGTGGTCAGGCACTGGCACAGGGCACCACCGAACAGGCCAGCTCGATCCAGGAATTAACCGCCTCCATCGAAGAGGTCGCCAGCGAAACCAAGAAGAATGCGATGCGCGCCAACGAAGCCAATGAACGCGCCATTGAGGTGCGTACCAACGCTGAAGTCGGCAATACCCAGATGACCAAAATGATCTCAGCGATGACCGATATTAATACCTCATCCAATGATATTTCCAAGATCATTAAGGTGATTGACGACATCGCCTTCCAGACCAATATTCTGGCTCTGAATGCTGCCGTAGAGGCCGCCCGAGCAGGACAGCATGGCAAGGGTTTTGCAGTTGTTGCTGAAGAAGTCAGAAGCCTGGCTGCCAGGAGTGCCGAAGCCGCCAAGGAAACCACCGGCCTGATAGAAGGTTCCATCGATAACGTCAGCATCGGCACAAAAATAGCCGATGATACGGCCATGAGTCTCAAAGAAATTCTGGCTGAGATTGAAAAAGTCACTGGCCTGGTTGGCGATATCGCCCAGGCCTCCAATGAACAGGCCTCGGAAATCGCCCAGATCACCCTTGGCATTGAACAAGTTTCCCAGGTGGTTCAGACTAATTCGGCTACCGCTGAGCAAAGCGCCGCCGCTAGTGAGGAACTCTCTGGTCAGGCCGAGATGCTAAAAGAAATGGTCGGTGCCTTTAAAGTTAAAGCCGCATCACAAACCACCTTTAAAACAGCAACTGTTTCTTCCGTTAAACCTGTAGCTGCTCCGATACCAGAACCAAGTATCATCCTTGATGATATCGAGATGGATAAGTACTAACAGCAAAATTAAGAGGCTTGGATCCCTGATCCTAGCCTCTTAATTAATAGTCCTGAAACATTCAGTTTTCAGTCCCGCTTACTTCATTTTCTTCAAAACTCGTTGACATCCTACTATGCTCTTGATTATAATGAAGTCTACTCTAATGGTTCTCCCATAAACGTGAAAGGAGCACACATGAAAAAACTGGCACACTCCATTTCATTTATTTTTATTTTTACTGGCATCTGGCTTATTTTTAATGAAAGCATGGCCTTTTCGCAGATCCTTGCCGGCCTCTTTTTTTCAACAGTTTCGATCCTTTTCACCAATCGTTATCTACTGGAAAATGACTATCTCACTGCTTATTCGATTAAGCCGGAAGTGCTTTTTTATTATATAACCTATTTATTCCTGCAAATTTACCGATCCGGCATTTCGGCAATTTTTAAAATTATCAAAGGACAGGATGCCGTTAAGATCATCGAATATGAAACCTGTATGAGTAATGATCTGGCTATTTGTCTATTGGCTAATGCCATTACCCTTACCCCCGGAACCGTGACCATCGGCAAGAATGGCCGTCTGCTTCAAATCCTGGCTTTCCAGGATGAAAACACCTTTACTGATATAACCGAAGGGAAAACCTGTTCCCCCTATGAAATGATCTTAAGGAGTTTAGACTCATGACCTTTTTAGAAACCACCCTGTTTGTCATTGCTATCTATATTGTGCTGGTTCTTGTTCGGGTCATTCTCGGTCCTACCATTTGGGATCGCCTGCTGGGACTAAACGCCATTTCAGCTAAAATCATTATGTCAATTATTATTCTATCTCTCATCACCGGTCAGTCCTATTTGCTCGATGTAGCACTGGTTTACGCCCTGCTTGGATTTATCAGCACGGTGCTCATTGCCCGATTTATCGAAAAAAAAGGAGACATCTCATGATCGATTTTCTAGCTTATCTGCTCATTGTGATCGCCCTTATTTTTATGTCTTTAGGCGTTATCGGCCTATTTCGTTTTAAAGATTTCTATTCGCGAATTTTAATATCTTCGAAAATTGAAACAGTCGGATTTTTGACGATCATGATTGGTTTCATCATTTTATCAGGGCTCTCCTATGCTGCTATGAAAATACTGCTGATTACCATTTTAGTGATGATCACGAACCCGCTATCCACCCATGCGATCGCCCGGTCGGCTTTTTTGAGTGGTTATACCATTAATCAGGAGACCCGACTATGATTGAAGATATCTTCCTTATTACCTTGGTGATTCTGGCCATTATCGCACTCAATACGAAAAAACTAAGACGGGCAGTTGTCTATTTGGGTGTCTTTTCACTGGTCAGTTCCTTTGTTTACCTGCTCTATGGTGCCCCGGATGTGGCCATTGCCGAAGCGATCATTGGTAGCACCATCACGACCGTTTTGTATCTGGTGGCGCTGAGAAAGTATAAGGTCTTCTCCATCTATTACACAAATGACTCAAATTTCCAGGACATTCGACTGCTAAAAAGCGAATCACCATTTTTATACAATTTGGAGACTTTTTTAGTTAAACGGGAAATGGAACCGCAGATTATTTACTCCCGTGAACCCATTGAAACCGTCCTCGCGCAGGAAAAATTTGACCTTGCCATTCATCATACCGACCAGGACATTTGGATTTATGGCTGTGCTGAAGATTATCAGTTCGATGCTGTCGAAGACTATTTACTAACCAACCATGGCGACTTGAACCTTCACTTAATGCGTTGTGCGGAAGGAGAAGACAATGAAGCGTAGAATCATTACAATGATCTTTACCCTGATGCTCACTGCACTGGTTTTTTATGTTAATTTCGATGCCTATCTGGCAGCCGACCCGCTGATCGCTGATTTTTATATTGAGCATTTCAAACCCGACACATATGCCCAAAATGCCGTCGCGGCAATCTACCTGAATTACCGGGTGTTCGATAGTATTTTTGAAACCCTGATTCTGCTCGTCAGTGTAACGGCTGTCATTAATCTTTCCTGGAGGCGCACCGATGACTGATCATTCTGAAATAATTTCGCGAATAACTGGGCTTCTGTATCCTTTTATTTTATTGTTTGGCTTTTATCTGATTTTAAACGGGCATGCCAGCCCCGGCGGCGGATTCCAGGGTGGTGCTGTGCTGGCCTCGGTTTTCATCACCCGGTATCTGGTTGAACCAGACCGATGTATCCGCCTGAATACCCTGAAAACAGCAGAAAAGACGCTGTTTGTCTGTATTATTCTTTATCCTGCTCTTTTTTTATTTGTATCTCCAGCCAACCACTCAGAACTACTGAACCTCATCTATCTTATCGTCATGAATTTTTTGATCGGTCTCAAAGTTTGCAGTGGTTTTACCATCATATTTTTCAGATTTGCTTTTTTTGAAGGAGGAATCTAATGGTCACAATAAACGGAGAGTCGATTAGCATCCTGCTTTTTTTTGTTGGTGTTTACGGGCTTATTGCCAGACAGAACATCATTAAATCGATTATGTCCATCAGCATCATGCAAGTCGCTATTATTTTATACTTTATTACAACCAATATTGCCCCGGGCAGCGTGCCGCCGATCGGCGATGTTGCCCAAACCCTGCAGGTTGCTGACCCGCTTCCGCAAGCCTTGATGATTACCGATATTGTGATTGGCATTGGGGTAACCGCTGCTGGGTTAACCATGTTTATTCACCTCTATCATCGTTATGGCTCGACCAACTGGCAAAAAGTTATGAAGAAAAGGAATCGACATGATTAATTTACACTGGATTATTTTATTACCGATAATTTTCGGAACTGTTGCTAAACTGATTCCCCTTAAGATTGCCAAAAAAACGATGATCTTTTTTCAGGCCGCCTTATTGGTTGCAATCACACTAATTTTTGTTGAGGTGCGCCGAAATGGAACCATCCTCGAAAATATCGGTGGCTGGCCTGATACCATCGGCATCACTCTTAGAGCCGACCTACTGGCTTCAGCGATGGTTCTTTTGACCTGCTTATTATTCCTGGCGATGATAGTCTTCGTTCAAAACAAACACTATGCCGACCACCTTTTTTTCTTGCTTTTTCTGAGTTTCGAGAGCTTAATTATTGCGATTTTTCTTTCAAATGATTTGTTTAATATTTTTGTTCTGATTGAAGCCGCCACCCTGATCATCACCATTCTGATAATGTATAAGAAGGCCAATGTTGCTATTTATGATGGGATGATGTATTTTTTGATCAATGTCGTTGCGATGTCATTCTTCCTGATGGGTGTAGGAATGATTTACAAGAAAATTGGTGTGCTTGATTTTTATGCGCTTCAAACCGCTCTAAACCAAATTAACAACCCTCATAGTCTAATCCTTCCCTATGCCTTTATGATTACTGCAATTAGCTTAAAAGCTGCTCTAATGCCCCTATTTAGCTGGCTTCCAAAGGCTCACGGCACCCCCAGTGCGCCATCAGTCGTTTCTGCCATCTTATCGGGATTATATGTTAAAACTGGAGTCTACTTATTCCTGCGCCTGCAGATTACCTTTTCGCCGATCATTGATACCTCTGAGCTTTTTATGGTTTTAGGATTTATCACCGCTATTGTTGGTTTTCTTTTAGCCTTTGCCCAAAAGGATATCAAACTCCTTTTGGCCTATTCAACCGTATCTCAAATTGGCTTGATCATGATCGGAATCAACATGGGTAGTCCCCACGCCTATTGGGGTGGTCTCTACCATATTATGAATCACGCCGTTTTCAAATCAACCCTATTTCTAACTGCCGGAATGATCATCACCGAGTATAATACCAGAAATCTGGACGAGATCAAAGGCGTGTTTCACCGCATGCCGGCAGTCGGTATCGCCACTATCCTCTCAATTTTAGGGATCGTTGGTGCGCCACTCTTTAACGGCAGTATTTCTAAATATTTGATTTCCACCGGTTCCGCCGGCACCTGGATCGAATACGGTTTGATTTTCATTAATCTGGGAACCATTATAATCTTTGTCAAATATGGACAGCTTCTTCTCGGTGATGGAGGTAAAAAAGAAACAGCCAACTCCGATATTCTCGAGAAGGCTGTCGTTTTAAGCTTAAGTATGCTCTGTTTTTTCGGCGGTATTTTTGGCAGTGAGCTGATTGCCATTCTCTTTGAGGTCAGTTTTACGGTGGAACTTTTGTCCTATGGGGCAAAGCTGCTCCTATTCATTGGCTCCTTATGTCTGGGGCTGCTTATTTACTATGGCTTGTTAAAGAAAAAAAATGTTTTGGCAATCTTTAATTCCATTGAGCTGGGTTTTAATGAAGTTTGTCTTTCAATTGCGCTATTCTTTGCTTTTATGGTTGTTTATTTAAAAATTACCCTTTAATGATATTTTGATGTGACAACCTGAACTTGAGATGTAATTTCATAACCCAATGCCAACTGGCTCCCCAACAATTCAATGGTCATCGGTCCCTGATGCTCAGCTGAGATAATTTTAATATAAGCCCCCTTAATTAAACCCATACTATAAAGACGTTTCGACAATGCCTCATCTATAACTAACTCTTTCACGACAACCGTACTGCCTACTCGACACATGGATAATGGCATCTTTCTCTCCTCGTTTCTATTTTTTCAGCCACTTCACTTTGGAGATGGCTGTATTTTTTGATGATATTGCCTAGAACAAACACAATTTGCCGATCCAATAACTGTGGCGATTCTTTGATAATTTCCTGAAAGGCAAACTCATAACTCAATGCCTCTCGATAGTTGCGCTTGCTGGTCATTGCATCAAAAACATCGGCAACTCCAACAATGCGCTCGTATCGATGGATCTGATTCCCGGATAATTGGTTGGGGTAGCCACTGCCATCTAAGCGCTCGTGATGATTATGAACAATTTTGATGCATGGTTGGGGCAGCCATTTTTGATTTTTGAGTACCTGGAATCCAATTTCTGAATGGTTTTTGATGACCTCAAATTCAGTTTCGCTGAGCTTGCAGGGTTTGTCCAAGATTTCTCTGGGAATAAAGAGCTTACCAATATCATGAAGCAAGGCCCCTACCCCAATTTCGGTGATCTCTGTTTCCTTCAAACTCAGCTCTTTAGCAATAGCCATGGCAAGCAAGGCACATCGGATCGAATGACCCGGCAGACAATTGCTGGCACAGTTTGCATTTCGGTACTTTTGCAGATCACCAAAGGTGGCATCTTTAAGTTTTTCAATCAGCCGTTTCAAATAACTTCTAAATCTCATGGTAAAGATCTCTTGATTACCAGCTAAACCATATCGCCGATAAACCTCGTCTAAATATTTCGAAAAAACGTATATCTCTCGGGATGCTTTTTTCTCTGTCATCTAACTTTCCTTTCATCACCTTGGATCTTATTGAAATTGTGCACTGGTGACCCGGTTCTTACCATTTCTTTTTGAATAGTAAAGCAAGGCATCGGCCTGATCAACCAGCATGGTTTGTTCTCCCCGGCTCAGCGCCACCGTTGAGTGACAAACTCCGGCGGAAAGGGTTATCCGCATTTTCTGTTGGTCAAATTCAAAAGGATATTCCGCAACCGCCTTACAAATACGTTCGGCGATTCTTTGACCAAAGGGTTGGCCGGTTCCCGGTAGTAGCACCGCAAACTCTTCGCCACCGTAGCGGGCACCGATATCAGAGGTACGCAGCAGTTTTTTAATAATCTGCGAAACCTCCCGAATCACATAGTCTCCTGAAAGATGTCCATAGACATCATTGACTGCCTTGAAATCGTCAATATCTAGGAGAATCAGGGTAACGGGTGCATGTTTTTCCGCGATGACTTCCAGGGCATGATAAAAAGCCTGATGATTGGATAAATCAGTCAGAAAATCGGTCGTGGCGCGGTACTCCAACAACTGATTTTTGTACTCAATTTCTTCCATTGCATACTGGTTTCGCTTATAAACATCACTGATAAGCTGGTTTAATTCACCCACAAAAAAACTAAAGCCCAGCAGCAGCGCCCCCTGCAAGATAACAATTCCCAGCGGATAAAAGCCACTTAGAATTCCCACCGATATATAACCGAAAGTTGACAGTATCCCATGGGTCACACTCTTTGTGCGGTAATTGGCTAAACTAGAAATTAAAATTAATAGGCAAAAAATCGGCAGGACAATGAAATAATAACTGTCCAAGTAAATGCAGCAAATAGAAATAAACAGCGTATCGACCACGCTTTGGAAATATCCACCTAGCAAATTTTCCAATTTTATGATCTGACTGGTAGCGAACAAATATAGTTCCAAACCGATATAGATCAAGTAAATCATTAGCATCACCATCATCATCCCCTTCAATGTCTGGGAAAAAATGCAGTAAAACAGAATCAATAATCCCATAATGCTATGAATGCTAATATATATTTCTGTAAAGATATGATCTTTTTGTTTATTCTCCATCGATAACTCCTGCTATTTCTTATTAGCCAATTCGAACTCAAAGCCTAAAAACATCGAAAGTTAGCAACTCCTAACTTTCGATGTTTTTAGTATACCACTCGTTTTTTCATTTATCAAGTACTTTATCAGCTTTGTGATTCTATCCCCTCAAGAAACGCTATATACTAACTGGTTTTAATTAGCTTTAGTGTCCTAATCTTGCATCGTATATCTGGAAAACCTTTAAAAGTTGTATCATATCGCCAGGAACTAATTGTTTATTCATTTACGCTAAAGTAATCTCAGTAAGTGGCGATATTATTAGTAAGAACGAATGAGTATAAACCATATGAAATTCACTTCTAAAAAACTTAAACATTTCCAGTCTCTCGGTTCATAATTATAATGCAAAATAAGGAGGCCACAATAATGAAGTGGTTTAAAGAAATCAAAACGAATACTCGCTTGTGGTTAGCTAATTTATCTGGCTTTGCGCCGAACGCCGCTGTTGAAACAGATGAAACCGCTATTATTAATGCCTATTTTGAAAGCTACCTGCAAAATATGGCAGCTGATCATTTATCTCAGAAATATAACGAATCCTATGAAACAAATATAAAACATCCAGAAAAACCACTTCGCGTCCTGTCACCCTTAAAACAGGTACTATAAAAAATGTCCTTTCAGTGTAAAAACTGAGAGGACGTTTTTTATCTGTGATTATTTTACTATTTTTGTTATTTTTAGTTGGATTTGGTCGATATAGTATAAAGAAGTTAGAAACCATTTTGAAACTATTTTTAAAATATCTTAATATTTTACAAGGAGGATGTTATGAATACAAATGCAATCGATGCAAACAAAGCTATGAATCAAGGGATTCATACAAAAGGTGTCACCCAAAATCCAGACGTCAAGGTTGAGCCAGAGGCCGCCGATAAAGTCCAACCTGTTGTGCAAAAACTCGACTCCATAGAACTTGGCACCGCAACTTCCGAAGACATCGGAACCTACACTGTTGACCGCAAAAAGATCGACGAAATCAAGCAGGATTTTGCCCGAAATACCGAGTCATTCAAAAAAATGGTTGAAGCCATGATCGAAAAACAGGGTAAGAAGGTTAATCAGGTTTTAAAAGATCTGTTGGCTGGAAAAGAGGTTGACATCGTTGTCGATTCTGAAACCCAGGCAGCTGCTCAGGAGTCTATTTCTGAAGACGGCTATTTTGGGGTGAACAAAACCTCAGAACGGATTGTTGATTTTGCCAAGGCTCTCTCTGGCGGTGATAAAAGCAAGCTTGAAGCGCTAAGAAATGCCTTTAAAGAAGGTTTTGAAAGTGCCAAAAAAGCCTTTGGTGGGGAGCTTCCAGAAATTTCTCAACAAACCTACGACAAGGTCATGCAGGGCTTTGATGATTGGGCAAACGAAGAATAAGCGTAAACCCCAAACGTTCGTATCCAACACCTGACCGCACGATAACAATAACGCTAAGCCAGATCAACTGATTTAATCAATCCGTTGATCTGGTTTTTTTAAACAAAAAAGACAGGAAATTTTTTCCAGTCTTTTTCTTTTCTTTTTTATTTTTTTCGTTTATTATTTTAATTTGAATCGCGAGATCATTTCTTTGAGTAACTGTGATTGACCGGATAATTCTTGGCTGGCAGCCGCTGATTGCTCCGCGGTTGCAGTATTTCCCTGAACAACCTGGGATACCTGATCGACCCCAAGATTAATCTGGGTAATATTGGTGGCTTGATCATTGGAGGCTTCAGCAATTTCCTGAACCAATTGGGCCGCCTTGGTAATTTCGACCACAATTTCTTCCAGGGCATTGGCAGTTTCATCAGCAATGGCGGTACCACCTTCGGTCTTCTTGACCGAGCCTTCGATTAGAACAGTGGTTTCCTTAGCGGCCTCGGCACTTCTGGCGGCCAGGCTTCTAACCTCTTCTGCTACCACGGCAAAGCCCTTGCCATGCTGGCCAGCTCGGGCGGCTTCGACTGCGGCATTTAGTGAGAGAATATTCGTCTGGAAGGCAATATCATCAATGACCTTGATGATTTTCGAAATATTACCCGATGCCTGATTAATTTCATCCATCGACTCCTGGAGCTGACGCATGCTGTCATTGCCTTTTTGAGCTTTTTCCTGGGCGGAGGTAGAGAGCATATTGGCTTCGCTAGCGCGTTTGGCATTGTCTTTTGTTTTATCTGCAATTTCATCAATCGACGAACTCAATTGTTGGATCGCCGCTGCCTGCTCAGTTGAACCCTGAGCCAGCATCTGACTGCCGTCGGATACCTGCGACGCGCCCGCGGATACCTGATCAGCCGCTTCATTCATGTCTTTTAAGATCCCATTAAAGGATTCGATGATGTGATTAAGGGCGATCTTGATCGGCTCAAAGTCGCCTTTATAGTCCCTAGTGGTGTTGACAACCATGTTGGAATTAGCCATCTGATCAAGGATCTCGGACACCTCATCGACAATCCCCTGTAAAAAGTCCAGGGTGCTGTTGAGCGAATCCTTAATGGCTGAATGCTCACCCTGATATTCCCCTGCCATCCGCAGCTTCAAACTGCCGTTAGCGACTTCTTCGAGCACCGTATTGGCTTCCTGAATTGGTGCCACCATGGCATCGAGGGTCGCGTTGACTCCAGCGACAATGCGGGTATATTCACCACTGTGTTTTAATGTGTCTGCTCGGGCATTGAGATCCCCAGCCACTGCCGATTCGACCAGACTATTGGTATCATCGACCAGCATTTTGATGCTATCAAAGGTTTTATTAACAGAATCCTTAATGACTGCATATTCACCCTTGTAATGACCTGCCATGCTCTGATCAAGATTTCCCTGTGCCATTTTCAAAAGCACCACCGAGGCTTCCTGAATCGGCTCTGCCATCGCGTCCAGAGTCGCGTTGACACCAGCAATGATTTTGGCATATTCACCCTGATGGCTGGATGTATCGGCACGGGTATCGAGTTCCCCGGCTACAGCAGCATCAACGAGGTTATTGGTTTCGCTGACTAACATCTTGATACTGGCAAAGGTCTTGTTAACCGAAACTTTGATGGCTGCATGTTCACCTTTATACTGTCCTTGCATATCTTGCTCGAGATTACCTTTTGCCATTGCCTCCAGTACCCCTGAAGCCTCTTTGATGGGTTCGATAACCGCATCCAGGGTCTGGTTGACGCCGGCGATAACCTTCTGGTAATCACCATTATACTTGCTTGCATCGGCCCGTTCATCGAGCCGGCCTTAAACTGCTGCCGTGACTAGCATATTGGTGTCAGTAACTAGCGTTTTGATCGCTGCCTGGGTATCCTGTAAGGCTGGTCCGACCTGATCATTATCACCGACCATGATAACCTCGTCATCCAGATTTCCCTGGGCGATATGTTCAAGCTTTTCGATTAGGTTTTCCTGTACATTTTGCTGCATCGTTTCAACGGCCTTTAACATGGTGCCAATTTCATCTTGTCGATTAATATATTTACCAGCATTGGAATGCGCATCATGGCGAAAATCAAAGCCCGCCAGACGGTTTAGTTCTTCGGTAGTAGCCACAATCGGCTTAGCGATTGTGCCACTGATCAGGAATACGGCAAAAGCTGCCACGATAATTGCCAGGATGATTACCATGATGATGGTATTTCTGACTTCTGCTACCTGGGCATCCAGCTCAGCCTGATCGATGGCTACAGACATAATCCAGGGGCTGCCTTCAACTGGGGCAAAACCGACTAGCAGGTCTTTTCCTTCAAGGGTGTAATCGCCAAAACCCGGTTCTCTGGTCATCATTTTACTACGCACCAGTTCAGCCAACTCTGCATAATCGGGGTTTTCTTCATCTGCTATGGCAAAATTAAACTGCTCTTTAACCAGATCCAGATTGGAATTCCCTACGGCAACTCCATCATTATTAATCAGTGAGGCAAAACCGGTTTCGCCATAGCTAACCTGCTTGGTAATTTCACTTAATGAGGTTCCCTCTTTTCTGCCATAAAGTACAGCAGCAATGGCACCGTTCTGATATACCGGCGTGGCATATAATATGACTGGCTCCCCGGTAACGCGACTGATGGTAATATCAGATGCCGTCGGAGTCCCGGCAGCCGCCCCTTTAAAATAACTTCGGTCGGCCACATTAACGGTGTCGCCAGTAGCATTCTGAGTAACACCATTGCCAGCCAGATCTGCTAAGACATAAGCATCATAACCGGCTCTAGCCGCTTCCGCCTCTAGGAATGCGACCCGTTGATCCTGCGCAATCGCACCATCGAGCAAAATCGAATTCTGAGCTAGACTCGCCATGTACTGAAGCTCAGCATCCCGCCTCGATTCAATATAACGCGCCTGAACGACTGCTGTGTTTTGCAATTGTTCGCGGGCATCTGTTTCAAGAACGCGGGTAAACTGATTGACAACAATCACCCCCAAAATGCCAGTAACTGCCAAAATCAGGGCGGTGAACAAGGTGATCAGACGTAATCGGATTGATTTCATGATTTTCCCATCCTTTTCTTTGTTTATATTATTCAGCTTCTGGTCAATTTCTCGCCAATTTCTGATCAATACTGAAGCATTATATCGCTAATCGCTAATCAAACGCGATGTTATAATATACCACCTTTAGCTTTATGCAAACGTTTTTGAATAAAGTTTTTAAATTGTTATTATTTTTCTGATTTTATCGTTTATAACTACTATTCACAATGGTAAAACAGCAAAAAGACAGGTAAAAACCTGTCTTCTTCTAATTGACCCTATTATTATCCCGCTCGTTTATTAAAGCAGATGGGGAATAAACATTTTTGTTCGCTTCATATAATCCTGATAAGCACTTCCAAATTCATCGATCATATCCTCTTCTTCTTTTTTGGCCAGCCGCACATACATATAAATCATTACCGGGTATAAAATCAGCAGCGGTAAGGTTGCCCATTCGATCATCATCCCGAAGGATAATAATAACAGCCCGGTATACTGAGGATGGCGGATATATTTGTAAAGCCCCGTTTCTACCAGGGTACCGGTGCCGGTTTCCTTTGACCAGTATTTTTTGTAGATATTATACCAACCATTCATAATTAAAAACAAGCCGACTGCCCCACAGGCAATATTGATATACATCCCCCAATAACCGATGGTATCAAAAAGTGTGTGTCCCCATAGAACCCCGACGGGGAGATTTTTCCCAATAATCCAGGAGATCACATACATACTAAAGGGAATCCCATGCATTTCGATGGCAAAGGCAATTACGAAAGCAAGATAGGTGCCCGCTGGCTTGCGATCCATTTTTTTGTAAAACGGCATAAACAGCAGAATCACTCCGTAAAGCACCGAAAAAAATATTACCCCAAACCAATTATAAAAATGACTATCAAATGTTTCCAATTTCTTTTCCTCCAAATTTTTAGTGGAGTTACATAAAAAAGCTTCATGTAATCCCTTGCCATTACTATAGCAAGTCAATCATACATGAAGCTGTTTCTTATCTTAAATCGAGCTTAACTGTATCCGAGCTCTTTGGCAATAACAACACGAATTCACTCCCCACCGTGTTATCCTTAGTCAGTTTGATGCTACCACCATGGGCGTCCATGACTTTTCTGACGATCGCTAAACCTAAACCGGTGCCACCGTTTTCTTGCGTTCTGGCCGGATCACCTTTAACAAAAGGCTCGAAGATCTGTTCGCTCAATTCTGCAGAAATGCCGATTCCGTTATCTTTAAACCGAACCTCGATCATTTCAGGATGATCGATCATCACCAGGTCGATCTGAGTACCGGTCTGATTATGGTTGATGGCATTATCAACAAGGTTTTCAAACACCCGACTGATCTGCTGTCGGTCTATCGCAACAAAAATCTCTTGATCGGGAATATCAAAAGTATATGAAAACCCGGCACTATCGAGGTTTGCCACCGCCTGGCTCATTTGTTCGCGAAGATACTCGGTGAAATCAAGCTTTTCCTTAACCAGGCTATATTCTGAGGTTTCCATTTTCGACAGTTCAAAAAGATCATTCATCAGACGGTTCGCCCGGTTGCTGTTGTTATAGATCGTGGTCAGATAAGCCCGCAGTTCTTCATTGGTCATTTGTGTTTTTATTAAACAGAGTTCAGCATAGCCCATAATACTGGCAAGTGGATTTTTGAGATCATGGGAGATATCCAAAATAAGCTTCTTGCGATTCTCTTCACTTTGTTTTCTTAAAGCAATTTCTGTTTCAATTTCGTCTGCCATTTCATTGAAAATCGTTTCCAGTTCGCCGAATTCATTATTCAGATTTAAGTCAACCCGTGATGTATAGTCCCCTTCTCTTAACCGGCCAGCACTACTACACAGCTTTTTTAGGGGGTTGATAATAGTCAGTGAGGTCAATTTTGAATAAATAACGGTACTGATTGCCAGCAAGATCAAATAAAACAAGATGATCGCAACTATGACACCCGATACTCTCCGGGTGTCCACCGATGAAAATTTGCTATTGTGTACAATCGCAAAATCAATCCGAATCGACGTTGGAAAGGTGATGACTAACCAAAATTCCGCTCTGGGATTATAGGCGATACTGTAACTAAATGGGTTTTCTTTGGCCTGACTGGCAGCTAAAAAGTCGGTAAATGTCTCGGCGTTTAACAGCTCCGGTAAATTGTTAATTCCCTGGCTGAAAATAACCTCGTAATTTTTATTGACCACTTGAATCCCGCCGCCATTATCAAGCACCGATCCCATCTCCATTAGCGCAAGATCATCAGTCATGATCTTATCAGCAGTGTAGCTATGATGCACCAGATTTTTTGAAATCACGTCGTTGGCAAAGCTTAATAGCGCCACCGCAAAAACGCCAATGATGGTGGAGATTAAAAACATCAACACATAATCAGCGATAAAGCGACTTTGAATTCTTTTTTTCATCCTAGCTATCCTTTGGTAAATGGAATTTATAGCCAATTCCGCGAATCGTCTTGATATAGACCGGATTTCTGGGTTCTGCCTCTATTTTATTGCGTAGCCGGCTGATATGAACCATAATCGTGTTGTCATCATAATAAAGATCTTCTTCCCAGACCTGCCGATAAAGCTGCTTTTTAGTGAAAACCTTGTCCGGATTTTTCATCAGGAACTGCAGCATTAAATACTCCTTGGCACTGAGTTCCACCAATGTTCCATCGACATAAACACAGCAGCCATCCTGATCGAGAGATAAGCTACCGACATTTAGTTGGGACTTGCGAAACGGATTATTATCTGAGTATTCATAGTTACGTCTGAGCTGGGCACCAACTCGGGCAATAAGCTCTGCCATACTGAAGGGTTTGACCAGGTAGTCGTCAGCACCGAGACCCAAACCCAGAACCTTATCCATTTCATTTTCACGTGCCGTTAGAAAGATAACTGGCATCTGACTGCTTTCACGGATTTTTCGCAGCAGGTTAAAGCCATCCAGTCGCGGCATCATCACGTCGAAAATTCCCAAATCGATGGCATTATTCTTAAAAATTGCCAGAGCTTCAATACCATCAATCGCAGCGAAAACCGTATAACCATTTTCTTCAAGATGAAGTTTTAACAGGTTACGGATATCTTTTTCATCTTCGGCAACTAACACATTCATATAAAACTCCCTGAGTTAGATTATTTTTTAGGCTTAAACCAAGTGATCTTATGTCCATTTGCAAATTAGTCGTTGTGAACTGAAAAAACATCGCCGTATTCCTTATTTTCGCACAGCACCTTTTCGGCATAGGAGCAATAAGCGATAATTTTGAGCTTATTTTCGCGAGCAAATGCCACTGCCTTTGCCACTAGTTTGACCCCGAGTTCCTGGCCTCTGAGCGCTCTCGTTACATAAACATGTTCGATGATTAGTTGCTCTCCTTTAATGTTGTAGTTTAATAAAGCAATCGGTTCATCTTCGTTGACACCAATATAAAATTTGTTTTTTTGTTCATGAATAGTTTCCATTTTTCTCCTCCTTAATTTCCTGTTACGCTCCTACTATAAAATTTCCGATGACAAGATCCAACTCAATTGCAGTTATTATTTTGCCCAGTTATAAGTTTGATCAAAGCACTTTCATCTTCGTAATTCTATTATAAGACATGTTTAACAAAAAAGCGAAAGGTTTACGAATGCGTTTAAAATAAATCAGTCTTATTCCCAATTCTTTAAGCGGTTGCATTCAGAAATTGACCGTGTTATACTAAAAAAAGAATCATTTTAAATAAAAGGAGCAAATTATGGAAGATTTAAGTAAATTAAGCGACCAAGAACTCAAGAGTAGACTCGACAATTTGAAAGAAGACCTCCAAGATGTCGAACAGGAGCGCAGCTTTATTTTCAAGCAATCCGGGATGCATGTTTCCAGCGGAAAAGTGGTCGCCCAAATGGAAGAATTTGATGGCGATATCACTAAGCTCAAAGCCCAGATCGGTGAATGTAGCGATGAAATTGAACGTCGCAATCGTTAAATTTTAACAAGGGGTTAATAGCCCCTTGTTTTTTTGATTTTTTTTCAATTGAACCGTTCGATTTGTGTCCACATCTCATCAATTATTGCTGTTTTTGCAATGCAAATAGCCAAAGGATGGCTCCTTTGGCTAAGGCTAAAAATTTATCTTTATCGCCGTTTTAAATCATCAGCTTAAACGTCTTTTTCGAGACTGGCAATTTTTTTCTGAAACTCCAACGTTCGACTGATGGTCTCTTCATCGAGGTCATTAAAATCAATGTAGTCACCAGTGACGATGTAAAAAACTGTTTCAAAAACATTGGTCGCGTGATCACCAATTCGCTCAAGGTAAGAACCAACAAAAATAAATACTGAGCCCTGATGAATATTTTTGGGATTATCCATCATATAGGCTAAACAGTCATGATGAATCTGCATGTTCAGAGCATCAATCTCATCTTCTAAATCGACAACTTCGCGAATTTGGCTGATATCTTCGTGAATAAAGGCTTGAATCGCAAGCTTTAATAATGTTTGCGCCAGTTCACAGGCTCGGGGAATATCGATGAGGCGTTTCATATAAACGACCTCTGACAATTCCAGCACCCGTTTGGAAATATTGACTGCCAAATCGGCAATCCGTTCCAGGTTGGTAATAATTTTATAGGTCGAAGCCAGCCGTCTCAGATCGGAGGCTACCGGCCCCTGGGTGGCAATCACCCTGCTGACAACCAACTGCAGTTCAATTTCTTTGGCATCAACCAGATCGTCCCGTTCAATCACTGATCTGGCCAGCTCACAATCCTGAGTTTTTAATGCTACCACTGAATCAGCCAGCATTTTTTCTGTCATCGCCGACATCAGCAAGATTTCGTCTTTGATCATTCGCAGTTCTTTGATATATTCTTTTCGCATAATTTACTCCTTATCAACCGAAACGTCCAGTTATGTAGTCCTCGGTTCGTTTGTCATTGGGATTTGTGAAAATGATCGGTGTTTCGTTAAATTCTATCACCTCACCCATTAAAAAGAAAGCTGTTTTGTCTGAAATTCGCCCAGCCTGTTGCATGGAATGGGTAACAATAATAATGGTAAAGTCTTTTTTGAGACTGGACATCAGATCTTCAATCTTGGCAGTTGCAATGGGATCAAGCGCCGAGGTGGGTTCATCCATTAAGATCACTTCCGGATTCATCGCGATCGTCCGGGCAATGCACAGCCGTTGCTGCTGTCCGCCGGAAAGCCCCAGTGCCGATTTATTCAAACGATCCTTGACCTCGTCCCAAAGTGCCGCCTTCATCAAACTTTCCTTAACCAGCGTATCCAGTTGGGTTTTATCCTTCTGCCCCTGACATTTTGGGCCATAGGCTATATTCTCATAAATACTCATCGGAAAGGGATTGGGTTTCTGAAAAACCATCCCCACCCGCGTTCTAAGATTGATTACATCTATGTTCCCATTTATATCTTGCCCATCAAAAATAATTTCGCCATTAATTTTGACCGAGTCGATCAGATCATTCATCCGATTGAGACAGCGCAGAAAGGTCGATTTTCCACATCCGGAAGGGCCAATAAAGGCGGTTACTTCTTTCTCGCGTATTTCCATATTGATTGCTTTAAGGGCTTGAAAATCTCCATAAAACAAGTCCAGGTTTTTGGTGTTAAACTTTATTTTTGCGTCCATATTACTCCTCATCTTTTATTAAAGACATCCAACTTGTCGGAAGTGATACGGGACAAGATGTTCAGTACAATAACAATTACAATTATGACAATTCCAATGGCACAGGCCAGTTCAATATTCCCTTCTTCTTTTGCCACATAATAGGCTTGCACCGTCAGGGTACTGCCCGGGGAAAAGAGGGTGCCGGGAATCTGTGCTACCGTACCGGCGGTTAGCAGTAAGGCCGCCGACTCGCCCACTACCCGGCCAATGCTAAGCAGAACAGCGGTTGCTATCCCCGGCACTGCACAGGGCAGCACCACCTTAAAGATGGTTTGGAGCTTAGTAGCGCCAAGTGCCAGAGATCCTTCTCTAAATGCCATCGGTACAGTTTTTAAGGCTTCTTCGGTACTTCTAATGATTACTGGCAGCAGGATGATCGCGACGGTCAGGCTTCCCGAGATCAGCGAAATTTGAAAATTCAAGGCGACGACAAAGAAAGCCATCCCAAACAGACCAAAAATAATCGACGGAATTCCCGCCAGACACTCAGCAGCAAAGCGAATCATGTTTACCAGTCTTCCAGGCTTAGCATACTCTGTTAAATAAATTGCCCCAAAAACACCAAGCGGCAATGCCACTAAAAGCGATAACAAGACCATATAAAGCGTCGTGATAATATTTGATTTAATCCCGCCTCCGGGTTGGACAATTTTTACTTTTAATTCGCCCGATTCTGCCGCAATTGCTTCCGCAACTTCAGCCAGCGTCATTCCGGAAAAGTCGTTGCCATTGATACTCTGCACAATATAATCGGTGCGAATTTTAATGTCTTTTCCAGTTGAATCTTTGACGCTGTGAAAAGGCGAATCTTTTTCAATATAAGTGATCACAAATTGTTCCCGCTCAGTACTGTGATTTTTATAGGCAACCTTAGCAATCGCGGCCCCAATATTTTTTATATATATTGGCCCCTCCAAATGTGTTTCGTATCGTTTATCATAGGGATTTTTTTTACTTAGCGTTTCTTCATCAATACCCAATGGCACATCATTTGATTCCATAAAGGCATAGACCACCTTTTCATTGAAATCTCGGGTCAAGAAGTCCCAGTTAACCAGACCGATCCCTTTTACAAAAATGAAACCGACAATAAAAAGCAATACACTTAAGGTAATGCCCGTTGCCAGATAGATAATCCCTTTAACTAGAAAATCACTTGCTTTTCGACTCATATTAACTGCCTACCTTTGCCTTTACCAGTTTGTTTACTGCTAGATTGATGATCATGATAAAAATAAATAATACTACCCCGGTTGAATATAATAGTTCCTGATGTACCCCAGACGCGTAGCCCATTTCCAGGGCAATATTGGTGGTCAGCGGCCGAATCTGGTCAAACAGACTGGTGGGAATACCGGCAATCGGGTTCCCGCAAACCAGCATCACTGCCATGGTTTCGCCGATGGCTCGGCCGATCCCCAATATCACTCCGGTCATGATCCCTGAGCGTGCGGCTGGCAAAACAACCTTGAAGATGGTTTGAATTTTTGATGCTCCCAAGGCATAGGAACCTTCGCGATACTCTTTAGGAACGACACTAATTGAAGTTTCCGAAATACTGACCACCGTCGGTAAGATCATGATGGCCAAAACCATAATGGTTGCCAGCAGCGATTCCCCCTGAGCATTGGGTGAAATTTTAAGAACATAGGGAACGATGATTCCCAAACCAAAAACTCCATACAAGACCGATGGGATACCGGCTAATAATTCAACCGCAAAGCGAATCACCTTACCAATCCGGGATCCGGCCAATTCAGAAATATAGACGGCGGTGAAAATCGCCACTGGAACGCCAATTAGAATCGCCCCGAAGGTTGCAAGAACTGATCCTACAATCATATAAAAGATCCCATACATGTTTGAACCCGGTCGCCATTCAACGCCGGTTAAAAAATCCCATAAGGGATAACTATTCGAAACAAAGGGTTTGATGCCATTATAAAAAACGAAAACTGTAATCGCAAAAACACTGACCACAGCTACGAAAGCACAGATTAAAAAAAAGTTTTCAATTATTCTTTCTTTTTGTTTCTTACGTTTAATTGCCTGCAAAATAAACGCTCCTTTTCTTACCCATACTGGATGCCTGATGTCATGGGATTATTTTAATAACGAGAGACTCCTTTTCAGGAGTCTCAGTTTTTTTGTATTAAACTGCTGAGATACCGCCATTATCTTCAACGATAGCCTGTCCTTCAGTGGTCATCAGGAAGTCAAGGAATGCCAGCGTTGCATCATCAACCTTTGATTGATCATAGACTGCCAGGAAGGGACGAGAAATTTTGTAGGTTTTGTTCTTGACATTATCGACAGTTGCTTTGACACTGTCAACATCGATTGCGGTAACGGTTTTATCAACAAAGGTTAGTGAAACATAACCAATCGCATTGGCATTACCGGCCACGGTAGTCTGAACATTTCCATTTCCTTCTTTAATCGTAGCGTCTGGTTTTAATTTTTCTTCAAACTTAACGAGTTCTTCAAAAGCACCACGGGTTCCTGATCCATCTTCCCGAGATACAACCACTATCGGTGAATCTGCTCCACCAACTTCATTCCAATTGGTGATTTCGCCCATGTATATTTTTCCAACCTGTTCAGTTGTCAAGTTTGTGACGGTATTGGCTGGGTTTACGACAACCGCAATACCATCAAAAGCAAAGATTAATTCCGTTAGGCTACCCTTTTCTTCTGCTTTCAAATCTCGGGATGCACAACCAAAGGAATAGGTACCGGCGGTTGCCCCTTTAATCCCATCGGATGAACCGGTTCCGCTGTAGGTAAACTTGGCATCCGGGTTTAGGGCAGTGAACTCTGCACCGGCTGCATCAATAACTTTCTGTACTGACGTGGAACCGCCACCGTTGATTTCTCCCGAAATCGCGTCTTTGTTAGTTGAAGTTGTTGCCGTTGTTGATCCTGAAGAACCACATCCTGCGAGGGTCAGCACCGTTGCACCGACTAGTAGTGCTACTAAAACTTTTTTTAAGCTTTTTGACATTTTTTTCTCCTTCAAATTTCCTTAATTTTCGTTGTTTGCATAGCTATCTTACCAAATAAAAATCCATAAAAGGTTTTGAGGAGGTAAAGAGATTGTTAACACTCTGTTAAATTGACAATCAAAAAGAGAGGTATTTCTACCTCCCCCTTTGAATCGATTTGTTTTTTTACATTTACTTTGATTTTAAAGCGAATCGCTCTCAAGTTGACCTTTCTGATCAGAAATGATAGGCAAGCATTTCTATTCGTTACTCAACCGGTGCTAAAAGCGGCCCAGCTGTCTTTTTTTGGGGACTAAATCCAGGATTTTCGCAATAACCCATTTGTGCTTCTAAATCAATCACCCGATCACAAATCCGATTGACTAACTTTTCTTCATGGCTGACCAGCAAGATCCCCATATTGCGTTCCTTTGCCAGTTCCAAAACGACCGACCAAATTTGCGCCTGGGTGATGGCATCGAGCATGGTCGTCATTTCATCAGCGATGATAAAGCGGGTATCTGGTGATAAGGCTCTGGCAACACAAAACCGTTGCAGCTCACCACCGGATAATTCATTGGGCCAACGATCCATCCAGGCCGCTTCGATCCCTAACCGTTTGAGCAAATCTTTATCAACCTGCCAACCTTCATTGACCGAATCCCGAATTCGCCATCTGGGATTAACCGATTTTTCGGGATGCTGAAAAATTAGCTGTACCGGATTATAGCCACTAATCGGTTTATCATTACCACTTAAGATGACCTTGCCTTCCCGGGGTGTCTCATAACCGGCAAGCACCTTGGCCAGGGTCGTTTTTCCACAGCCGCTGTTGCCGGTTAAACCAACAACTTCACCGGATTCAATCGTTAAACTGATATGCTTAAAGATCCACTTGTCTTTATGATAGCCAAAGCCTAGATTTTTTGCTTCAAGTTGCATGGATACACCTCACTTTTCCGCCTCTGAGATCACGCATCTCAGGCCTGTCGGCGCTACATTCTGCGGTTCTTAGTTGACACCGGGGTTCAAATAAACAACCCGAAGGCAGATCTGCCGGTGTTGGTTGAAAGCCGGGAATCGGCTTAAAGTCATTCTCCGGCAATGCCATCCATAATGCCTTCGTATAAGGATGCCGCAGCGCTTCGCCACGATCTTTAAAGTCTTCAATCGGCGCCAGCTCAAGGGTTGTCCCAGCGTAAAACACAGCAATCCGGTCGGCAATTTTCATCGCCGCTTCGATATCATGGGTAATCATCATGACCCCACAGCCTTGGCTCGCCAGTTCCTTGAGATGGGATAGCGTTTCCGCGACCACCTCCGGATGCAGTCCCGGCGTCGGTTCATCGGCAATGATCAACCTGGCACCACCGCTAACCGCCGTAGCCACCAAAACCCGGCGTGCCATCCCCCCGGATAATTGGAAGGGATATAAGACCCCGGCCGCCTCAGACAAATGATAGCGTTTGAATAGTTGCTCTTGGACGGCTTTGGCATCCTTTGTTTTAATGGTGTTTTGAACCTGCTGACCAACCCGCATTAAGGGATCAAGATAATTGACTGACTGGGGAATTAGACTGATTTGATTGCCGCGAAGTAACTTTTGTCGCTCTACTGTCAGTGCTTCTCCATTGTAGCTGATCGTCCCGGAAACCTTGGCATTAGAAGGCAGTATGCCGAGTATCGCGTGCGCCAGCAAACTTTTTCCCGACCCACTAGATCCGACTACAGCGACAATCTCGCCGCTTTTAACGCTGACATCTAAATCACAAATGACTTCGAGATTTCGTTGCTTTAAACCTTTTTGATACTGAACAAAGGCGACGGAAAGATCCTCAACCAGCAGTAGTTCATCTTTTGGGGCGCTTAATGGTTGACTCAAACCCTTATCCAAATAGCCGGGTTGATTGTTTTGGGTGTTTTTAATGTTATTGTAGCTATTCATTTTTGCTTACTCCTTTGTCTACTCATGGGCACTATGGGGGTCAAGCAACGTCCGCAGGTTATCGCCAATCACGTCAAAGGCTCTGACAATAATAAGCAGCGATAAACCTGGGAAAAACGCCAACCACCACATCCCCGCTGCCAGATATCCCATCGATTCGGATAAGATCACGCCAATCGCCGGTGAGTGCGGTGATAAGCCAAAACCCAAAAAGGTAATTGCTGCTTCATGTAAGATGGCATGTGGAAAAATCAGAATCAGGCCGACAAAAAATTGCGGCAGCAAATGAGGCAGGATATGTTTGGTGGCAATCCATAAGCGGCTTCTGCCTAAATGCCTTGAGATTTGAACATACTGAGAGGTTCTCACCTGCATCACCTCGGCGCGGATCACCCGGGTAAGACTCGGCCAATGGGTTAATGCTACCCCAATGATGACCCCCTTGGCGCCACCACCGAAAACAACGGCAATCAAAACCAGGGCGACCAGGTGAGGAACACCCATAAATAAATCGACCAGCCAGGAAATAGCAGCATCCACTTTTTTTCCCATGGTTGCGGCGCACATTCCCAACACCAGAGCAATCACCACGCTAACGCTCGATGCCAGCAAGCCAATTTGAATACTGATCGATAAGCCCTTAATCGTTCGGGTAAACATATCGCGTCCCAGCCAGTCGGTTCCAAAGGGGTGTGCCCAGGATGGTGCCAGATTCTGCTGGGAGAAATTGGTGGCAATTGCTTGATTGCTCATTAATTGTGCTGCGATCATGATAGCAATCAGCAGCGTCGAACTGATCCCGATGACGATCAGGGTCTTCTGCCGACGATTCAATTGAAGATGAAGGCTCCCACTTCCAATGATCCCACCAAACAAGTTGTTTTCTGCTTTTGATAAGCCATTCATACTGAAGACCTGCCTTCCTTAATCCGGGGATCGACCACACTACAGATAATATCGCCAATCAGATTCCCTGTGAATACAAAAACAGCACTGATTAAGACAATCCCGAGTAGTAGCGGCACATCGCCTCGCAAGCCGGCCTGAACCGTCGCCTGACCTAAACCAGGGTAGGAAAAAACCTGTTCGGCCAGCACTGATCCCCCAAATAATTCGCTAAAGGATGCAAATTGAAGGGTCACTGCCGGAAGTGAAATATTTCGTAGTCCGTGTTTCCAAACCAAGCCAAAACCGGACTCCCCATTGGCTCTGGCAAAAAGCACATAATCACTGGCTAACACATCCAGCAGTTTTTGTCGGGTATGCAAAGCAATATTGGCAACCCCAACAATGCTGAGTGTCAGCGCCGGTAAGATGAGATGATAGAGTTTCTCAGACAGGGTGACATTCTCTGATAATACGCCCACCGGTACACCCAGTCCAATCGGAAACCAGCCTAACCCAACTGAAAAAATCATCAGTAAAATCAAACCCAGCCAGAAGGTTGGGGTTGCCGCCAGGGTCAAGCAATACCATTTAATCGCCCGATCGATCAATTTGCCCTGGTTCATGCCGGCGACGATTCCCATTATAAATCCAAAAATTCCGGACAGTACCCAGGCCACCCCCATCAGCGCCAGCGAAGCGGCAAAACGCTTTCCAATAACATCGATAACCGGTTCGCGGTAAATCATTGAGCTACCAAAATCACCCTTGACAATTGCCCCCGCCCAATTAAAGAATTGCTCAACCGGAGGCTTATCAAGCCCCCAGTTTTCGGCAATTTGTTCCCGCTGTTCTTCCGAAACCCGCATCATATCGGCTCCAATATAAGCCTGTACCGGATCAATCGGGGAGTTTTTGACCAGAATGAAGGAAACGATGCATAGAGCAATCAGCAAAGAGATCATCCGCAGTGTTTTGCCAAATACATATTTTGCTGAATTCATGGTTATTTCCGTCGCCATTCGGTGATATTAGCGGTAATTGGCCAGCCATGACCATGGGGTTCGGTGCGGCTTTGGCCAATGTCCAAATCATCACTGACTAGATAGATATGATCCAGATTAACTAACCAGGCCCAGGGTGCATCGCCTAAGCTACTGAAGCCGGTTTGTCCGTCCCACTGGGCTTTTTTCCAGAGTTCGTTGGCGGCTGCCTCGTCTGTCGTTGCCAGCGCCTGATTCATGTAAGCATCGACCTGTTCATTTTTGTAAAAGGTTGGATCATTCGTCTCAATACCGGCGTTGCCGCTATAATAGATATTGTACATCTCGATTGGATCATGACTTCCCCAGCCAAACAAGACGGCATTCGCGTGCATTAGTTTGTAAATCTCATCCCAGCTTTTTCCTTCAACATTTACTTTTATCCCAATTGCTGAAAGCATATCAATAACAGATATGGCCAAAGATTGTCTGACCTTATCAGATGACGGATAGAGTAATGTGAACTCGGCCTTAACACCATCTTTCTCAACAATGCCATCGCCATCACTGTCAACCCAGCCACCATCGGCCAGAATCTTTTTGGCACCTTCAACATCGCCATCGGTAATTGTTGTATCAGGATTCCCCCAGGGTAATCCATCACTGACCGAATAAGCTTCCGAGCCATAACCAAGCAGCACGCCGTCAACTAATTTTTGTCGGTCAATCCCATAGTTGATCGCTTTCCTGATCGCCAGATCGGAGGTGACATCATTTCCAATCGGGTAACCTGCGGCTGTAGTTGTGCCTGATTTTAGATATGGCAGCGCGATCCCCCGATTGTCAACACTATCAACCGATTTAATGGTCATGCCAGTCACTTCCTGACTGGTCAAAGAAGGAACAATCGATGCCATATCAACTTGGCCAGCCTTGGCTGCTGCATAGGTGGCTTCGCCACTGAGATATAAGAAAGTTACCTTATTGAATTCCGGTTTGCTTCCATAATAATAGGAATTGGCTTCGACAATCAGCTGTTGTCCCTTATCCCATTGGACAAATTTAAAGGGTCCGGAACCAACTGGGTTTTGAGCATAATCACTGCCATAGCTGGCCTTCGGGACAATACCCAGGGCAGCGGTTGTGTAGAGGAAGGTTGACTGCGGTTTATTAAGTTTGAATTCAACCGTATACTCATCGATGGCCTTAGCACTGGCCAGCACCCCTAAATCAACCACCGATCCACTTTTAGCAGCGGTCTCATAAGTAAATACCACATCAGCAGCCGTTAACGGCGTTCCATCCGAGAACTTGACATCCTTGCGGATCAGAAATGTCCAGGTTAAACCATCCGCACTGATGGTATAATCGGTGGCCAGATCGTTGATAATCTTTAAATCATTGTCGCGGGTCAGAAGTGTACTCTGAAACAGCGGCTAGCCATATCGACCCCAACCGGTAGTGGGATCAAAACCATCATCCGGTTCCCCGCCAATGGCTAATACCAACTCATCTTTGGCTCGCTCAGTTTTACCCTGAGTGGCACTATTTCCTGAACAACCAGCCAGTACCGTTGTCAACAACAGGCAGGCTAATCCTAAACATAATAATTTTTTCTTCATCTTTTCTCCTAATTTCTTTTAAATTATTTCTTTTAATTGACTATTTTGTATATAAAAAAACCATGAAAAGTCCTTCCCCCAGGGGACTAGAAACCTTCATGGTTACATTTTTTAAGTCAGAACGGATCATTAGCATTTCGCAAAAAAGCCATGAAGATGCTTACACAACATTCATGGCTTAAAGTGATTTCATATCACAGTTATTTTTTAAATTTTCATTTGTTTAATCAGCTAACCTTATTCACATTGATGAACTGTTTTGAATTATACCTGTATATAGCGGTTTTGTCAAGCTGGTTAAATCCTTATATATTATCAGGATTTATTGCTGATTAATGATGGTTTTTCTTTATCTGAATATCGCTGCCGATTGACAGCCCTATTTCATCCATTAATCAAAAACCTCATGAATCAATGCCCTTAGTTCCCCATACATCTCCAGGTCTGAGAGCGGTGCCAATGCCGCCAGCACACCTTTGTAGTACCAGGCCTGTTTTTCCTTGCCTCTGACAAAAATATCCCAGATATCATCGCCAATTCTTTCGTAGTCTGCTTTGACACTCCTGAGATTGGCCAGTTTATCGGCGCAGGCCAGCATCTGCATCTCCCGGGTTGCTCGGTTTTTTAAAAAATCGATGGTATTCTGCTTGCGTTTTTCCCAGGACAATCCTTTGTTTTCAGAATCGGAGGCGACCAGGTCGGCCACCTTTTCGCCGAACTCCCGGCGAATCGTTTCGAGGCTGGTATCCGTATCTTCGACCGTATCATGAAGCAGGCCAGCACAGATCAGGGCTTCATTTTCTTTGGGGTTGACCGCCTCACCGAGAATTTTTGCAACCTCAAGGGGATGGGTGATATAAGGAATTTTCGAGCCCTTACGGAAATGTCCTTCATGGGCTTTGGCCGAGAATTCAATGGCTTTCGTAATTGACATAGGCACTCCTTGATTTTAAAATCTTATTATAAACCACCTGCATATGGGGTTCACTGACATAGTTTGCCAGTTCACTAATGGGAATCCATCTGACCCCGCTGTTTTCGTCTGCTTTGATGGTCAGTGGTTGGTCCTCAGAAGCCTGCAACAAATAGGCCACTGATAAATGCAAATGAGCCGAAACCGGTTGATCGTTTTTGACATGACCAAAAACCGGTAAAATATCCAATGTAATAATATTGTCCGCTGCCGTGGTTACTTGTTTTAATCCGGTTTCTTCTCTGGCTTCCTGGATCGCGACTTGCAGCAGATCCGGTTCACCATCGGCATGGCCTCCAGTCCAGGACCAAGACTTGTAAATATTATGGTAAATCATTAACAGTTTATCCTGTGATGGATTTAAAATCAAGGCTGAGCTAGTCAGATGGGCAATTTTATTTTCCCGGAGCAAGACATCATCCGGGTTATTTTTAATAAAAGCAAGCATCGTTTCCTGATCAGCCGCTTCCTGGTCTGATCGAGGTTTGAAAGCTGTAATGGCGGTTAAATAATCCATGAACACCTCACTTTAATCATCTTATCAAAACATTAAGCGCTATTCAATTAACGTTTTTTAGTAAAAGCGCCGAATCGGCTTTTTCCGGGCAATGGTGACTGGCTTATCTTCGGCCAGGGTCACCTTTCTTGGCCGCCCCTTAATGTTCCGGGTTTGCAACTCTTTTAAAACCTGTGGCCCTTTGTTATTTAAAATTTCGACAAAGGTGGATACATCCAGAATCGTGATCACGCCGATATCTGCAGCGGTCATCCCCTCCAGATTACACAGGGTACCGACGATATCGACCGGCCGCATTTTGGTCTTTTTACCGGCATTGATATGAATCTTGGTGATTTCGCTGACCAGATCATGGGCTTTGTTTAACTTTTCTGGCGGTTTCTCCTGAAGCTTTTCGATAAAAGCCGGTTTTAGGGAATGCACCATGGCCAGGGTGGGACACTCTTTTTCAATAATTTCTTTGTCGGTATAGTTTTCGATGTCCCGGAAGAGGCGGCCTTCTTTTGCGGAAACCAGGGTAATGGCTTTACCGGTAGTACCCCGACGACCTGTCCGTCCGATGCGATGGACATAGGTTTCCTTTTCCCAGGGGACATCAAAATTAATGACCAGTGAGATTTCATGGACATCAATCCCCCGAGCAGCCACATCGGTCGCAATGAGATAGCGAAAGGCACCCTTTTTAAAGCGCTGCATAACCAGGGTACGGTCATCTTGTTCCATCCCGCCATGGATCTTTTCACAGGCCTTATTATCCTTGCTCAGCAGATTATAAATGGTGTTGACCTGGTCCTGGGTATTGCAAAAAACAATACAGCTGTCAGGGTTTTCCACCACCAGAACATCTCTGAGCAGATCCAGTTTATCGTCATGGCCAGTTTTATAAACGAATTGTTCAATCGCGTCGGTTCGCTTAGCCTCAGCCTCAATCTCAATGATCTGGGGATCATTCATGTATTTTTTTGACAGCCGCTGAATCTCATTTTCCAGAGTGGCTGAAAACAACATTGTCACCCGATTTTTGGGCATCTCATTGATGATTTCTTCAACCTGATCGATAAAACCCATATTTAGCATCTCATCGGCTTCGTCGATGACCAG
>JAHIQT010000069.1 GCA_018903255.1 Bacillota bacterium
CATCTTCTGATCTTTTTTCATTCGTTTGAAGGCTTGTTTGTTATACCCTTTTTTCCTTTTGGGCGTTTATTTTATTTTTTCTTGTTTTGCGTAATTTCCTATTAAACAAGATTAGATCCAGTTTCAACCGGTCTTCTTTATTTGGTGATGACACCATTGCGACCCTTAATTTTTGCTTCATAAAGCGCCTTATCAGCCCGGTCAATCAATGTCTCAAGGGATTCTCCCTTTTTGTAAGCAGTTACTCCAAAACTGCAGGTTTGCCTGAGCCCCCTTGTAAACTCGGTCTGTTCCACAACTATACGAATCCGCTCCGCTGTTATCTTGGCTCCATCGCTCGCAGTCATCGGCATGATAATCAGAAATTCCTCGCCACCCCAGCGGCTTAGCATATCAATCGTACGAATTTCCAGAGCTATCAATTTTACCAGCTGAATGAGAATTTCATCCCCCAGATTATGACCATAGGTGTCATTCACCTTTTTAAAATGATCCATATCCAACATGATAATGGAAAACTCGAGACCGTACCGGTCGCATCTTTTTATTTCATTTTCAATAAACTCATGTGCCTTCATGCGATTATAAGCCTGGGTTAGATAATCTCGTTCGGCTAAACGTCGCGCTTCTGTGTTGGCGATCTCTAACTCTTCTGTCACTACTCTGATGAATTTAACCAAGCGGGAAATAATCCGGGTGTGCTGACTAGTAAAGGGATCCAATGGTTTTGGTTTGGCAATCTGATGCTCAAGGCTCTCGCATTTTTTTTCTTCCCCATTTTTTTCTTCTCCCCTTTTTTCTCCATTATGCTCTTTCATACTGACAGCGACCATGGTTGCATTTAGCAGCATAACAGATTTCCCCTGAGAATAGATTTCCCCATAGGTATAGAATCCTGATGTGGGGGCAATGTTTTCAAATGGTCTGGTTTCCAGATCAACCTCGCTCTGCAGTAGAAAACGCCGGCAAATACACGAGTAAAGAAAAATAGCCTCCGGATTAACAGTTTGAATACGATTTTGGATGTCATTGGCTTTTTCAATCATGACTGATGGATTGCCGTAACCAATGCATACTGTTTCCCCTTCTTTCAGATCAGCAATGAATTTAATCGCATTTTCTTCATTAACCTCCATCGGAACCTTGGCATACTGAATGCCATTGCGTTTAAGCAGTAGCGGAAACTCCAAACAATTTAGGAAAAAATCGCCGTCATTCTGAATATCCAGATAGCGATGATACACTTTAAAAGCCGGTTCATCATCGATCTTTTTTACCCAGAGACCATCGGTTTCGGTAATGATCATTTCTTTGCTCAGTGGCTGCCATCCCAGATAGGTATGCATATCAATCTGGATTTTATCGCCTAAAAAAACGACAGCCAGCACCCCTGTTGATGTGCAATTTCCATTTAGCGCGATCAACGGTTCCTGTGCCGCTTCGTAATCACCTGCCCCACCACCAAAAACTGGATAATTCCCGCTTCTACCTGATGAAAAGCCCCTTAAAAAATCTGTAACATTCATCGTAAAAGGGGTCGCCAGAAGCATAATTCCTGCGATTTTTGGACAGGCCATTTCTATTTCTCTCAAAAAACTATTTCCCAATTCGCTTGCATTGCCCTGATCACCCTTGATTAGAAAACCCTGCACTCCGGTTTTTTCAAAAAATGCGAAAGATATCACCGTCGTGTTAATAAGCAGACGCCCCGCTGCAATTTCTCCCATCGTCGTGACTCCCGCAATCACGCCCGTGGGCATCGCAATCCGCAGTGCTGACTCAAGGTCGTTCATCCAGGTGACATCCCGATTAGAAGAAAATATTTGGACAAACACTGAAACTGAGACTCGCATATGGTTCTTGAATTCATCGGTCTGCAGATATTGATTTAAAATATCGATTGACTTTATTGTAATTATTTTATTGACCACTATATTATCTCCTATTCTCAGGATTATCTGTAAGATTTCTTCTTTAAAGCAACTGTTATTTAAATCAGTTTAAACACGCTAACTGTTGACTAAATCACCTTGTCTTAGACCTTTGCCTGAGATAGTGATATTGTACCAAGAATAGCTATCTTTAACCAGACTTTTTACATGATATTTCATCTCAAAATAAAATTATGCTAACAAACCAAATAATTTAATTGTTTCTTAAATTATTTTACTAAACGAAAGTAATTAAGGTAATTTTTCATAAATTAACAGTAGCTATTTGCTATGTAAAGAGTTATAATTGGTTAGTATGCACCAGTTTGCGATGCTACACGCAACAGTATTTTCAAACTTTATCCGGTAAACGTTCTAGTACGGCTCTTATTGTACACGTTTACGCGGCAAATTGAATCTTTAAATTTGAAAGGGGTTACTATGAAAGAGAATCAAGAACCGATCTTAGATCCCGGCAATGACTTGGATTTAACATCAGAAATCAGTGTGAATAAAAAAGAAAGTCTTCCCGAAAAGGAGTATCGAAAAATCCGTATCTCCACCAAATTGCTGGCATTCACCGTTTCGATCATTGCACTGGCGGTATTTTCGCTGGGGATTATCGCCGTGAACCTGGGCGCCACTGCCCTCACCGACCAGGCCAATGACGATGCCCAAAAATATACCACCGAAGGCGCTGTCCATGTTGGCTCGATTATCACCGGAAACCTGTCCAACCTTAACGAGGTGGCTTCCCAAGCCCGAGTTACCACGATGGACTGGCAAACTCAGGTCGATGCCATTTCCAATGATGTGGAACGATTAGGTTATCAGGATATTGCCGTTATGAACCTAGAAGGTCATGCCAAGTATATCAATGGCGGCGGTGAGTTTGATTCCTGGGGTGAATTCTGGTACGAAGACGGCTTCAATGGAGAGCTTTCCATCTCCGATGTAGCGATCAGTAAGGTCACCAAGGAAGCAGTAGTATTTGATGTCGCACCAATTAAAAACAATGATCAGGTCGTGGGTCTGCTAGTTGGACGACGGAATACCACTTTCTTAAAAGATACCACTAATGCGATGGGCGACGGTCAACGCCAATACAGTTTTATTGTTAACGAAAATGGCGCGATGATGGCTCATCCAGATGACCAGATGATTTTGGATCAGATTAACGTGTTTGATGACATCGAAAAAGACGGTACCTGGAAAAGCTTTGCCGTTTCTCTAAAAGAACTGGGAACTCAATCTACCGGAATGCTCACTTACACCGTCAATGGTGAGACCAAGATCGGCTCCACTGCACCAATTCCCGGAACAAAATGGACACTGATTGTTGCTCAGTATAAAGATGACGTTTTGGCTCCAATCACCAATCTGCGAAACCTGATTTTATTGATTTCGTTGTTCATTCTTTTGATTGGCGGCGCTGCTGCCTATGTTATGGCACAAAAACTCGCAAAACCGATCATCAAACTGAAAGAAGTTGCCGATCAGGTTGCTGTGGGAAAAGTGAACGTCGACATCGAAATAACTACCCACGATGAAATCGGCGATTTAATGAAGTCCTTTGAAACAATGATCGAAAACAACAAGGGTATGGCCGAAGCTGCTCAGCGGATGGCTCAGGGCGATTTTGAAGTTGAAATCATTCCCCGATCCGACGATGACGTGATCAGCTATTCAATGCTTGCCGTACTGTCTGAAATGAACCGGGTTCACGATGCTATTGTAAACATCGGCAACGCCGCTTTAGAAGGTCAACTCAATTATCGGGGTAATACCAATGAATATACCGGTGCCTATAAGGATCTGGTTATCTCTTTGAATAATGTCATCAATACCTTTGTCAAACCGCTCAAAGTCGCTAACAAAGCCATTGAACGGATCGGACATGGGGTCATCCCACCTAAAATCACCACTGAATATAAAGGCGATTTTAACGATCTTAAAAATAATATCAACGCCTGTATTGATGGTCTGGGCGCCTTAACTGAAACTGGTGAAGTCCTTCACCGACTATATGTCAATGACTTTTCTGCCAAAATGGAAGGCACCTATTTAGGCGTCTTTGGTGATCTGGCCACCTCGGTTAACGAAATCCAATGGAAACTCAACTATATTCATTCGATTATTAATAATGTTTCTAATGGTGTCATGAATGACTATGACGAACTGGTAAACATCGGAAAGCGCAGCGATGAAGATGAGTTTATCCCTAGTCTGATTCAGATGATTGAAAATATCCATTCACTGGTCAGCGAAGCCGACGAAATGACCCGACTGGCGGTTCAAGGCGATCTCGATCACCGCGGCGATCCATCAAAATTCCGTGGCGAATACGCGCTTGTTATTTCGGGCTTTAACCAAACCCTGGATGCTGTGATTGAGCCAATTCAGGCCACATCTGCAGCCTTAAATGAACTGGCAAAAGGTAATCTCAGCTTTACGATGGACGGTGATTATAAAGGACAACATGGCAAAATTAAAGAAGACATGAACCGCACCATCAGCTTTCTAAAAAACTATGTAGCGGATATTACCGCCTTACTCCAACTGATTGGCGAAGGTGATCTCACCAAGGAAATCAACGCCTATTATCATGGGGATTTCAATGCTGCCAAGCTGGTCATCAATAATATCACCACCCATTTAAGTGAGGTTATGAAGGAAATTGATGATGCTGCCGCACAGGTCGAATCAGGTGCCATCCAAATCTCCGATGGCGGTCAGGCATTGTCTCAGGGTACCACTGAACAAGCCAGTGCCATCCAGCAACTGACCGCTTCGATTGAAGAGGTGGCAGCTGAAACCAAACAAAACGCCATGAATGCCAATGAGGCCAACGAACGCGCCATTGAGGTTCGCACCAACGCAGAAGTGGGCAATTCTCAAATGGCAAAAATGGTTACCGCAATGGTCGAAATCAATGAATCATCCAATAATATTTCCAAAATTATTAAGGTAATTGATGACATCGCCTTCCAGACCAATATTCTGGCACTCAACGCGGCCGTGGAAGCTGCCCGGGCTGGACAACATGGCAAAGGCTTTGCTGTGGTAGCTGAAGAAGTGCGAACCCTGGCTGCCCGTAGTGCTGAAGCGGCTAAAGAAACCACCGGACTAATCGAAGGCTCGATCGACAAGGTGGCGATTGGCACCAAGATTGCCGATGAAACCGCCGCAAGCCTGATCGAGATTCTCAATGAAATTGAAAAGGTCACTGGTCTGGTTGGCAATATTGCCCGGGCTTCAAATGATCAGGCTTCCGAAATCGCTCAGATTACTAAGGGGATTGAGCAGGTCTCTAATGTTGTTCAAACCAACTCTGCCACCGCCGAAGAAAGCGCCGCTTCCAGCGAAGAACTTTCTAGCCAGGCCGAGGTTCTTAAACATATGATTAACACCTTCAAACTAAAAGATTTAAACAAGGTTAATGTTGAAAAAACCATTCACAAAGATACCGCACTACTCAATGAATTGGCTGCTCAACCGCAACTTGCCACCATGGACTGGCAAACCCAGGTGGATGCCATTGCTGGTTTCAAACGGCTGGATTACCAGGACATCGCGATAATGGATCTTGCCGGTCATGCCAAGTACATCAAGGGTGGCGGCGAATTTGATGCCTGGGGTGAATTCTGGTACGAAAACGGCTTTAAAGGAGAACCCTCAGTATCTGAAGTGACCATCAGCAAGGTCACCAATCAACCGGTTGTCTTTGACGTAGCGCCGATTAAAAATAACGGCCAAGTTATGGGATTACTGGTTGGTCGCCGGGCCGCCTCCTGATACATTTTACAAACGCAGAAATCCTGTTTGAATCAGCTGATTCAAACAGGATTTCTTTTGATTCCTAGTGGCGTATTTCTAAACCAGCAATTTCGCAAAATCTACATATCGGGTTCTCGCTTTTTTCTGGGCGTTAATCCTGGCTATATTGATATCCAGATAGTTGGTGATCAGGTTTTCAACAATGCCGGCATCAATTTTTTCATCAAGCGCCATGTTTTTTAAAATATTGATAACCTGATCCTTCTGCATTCCCTTCCGGTAGGGTCTATTTTCTGTTACTGCCGTAAAAATATCAGCTACCGCCATAATCCGGGCACCCAAAGATAGCTCTTTTCCGGTCAGTTTAAACGGATAACCACTGCCATCCAGTCGCTCATGATGCATTGCAGCATATTCATTGACTTCTTCTAATCCTTGTACCTGGTTCAATAATACATAAGTATGATAAGTATGCTTTTTCATCACGGCAAATTCTTCCGGGGTCAGTGCTGAGGGCTTCTCTAGAATTTCGGTTGGCACTGACAGCTTACCGATATCATGAATATAACCGGCCGCCTGAATTTTTTTGCAGGTAAGTTCGTCGCAGCTCAAATGCTGAGCCAGTCGATTAGCCACAGCTGATACCCCTTCGCTGTGAACTGCCGTGAAGTTGCTTCTAAAGTCAATGACCCGGGCATATAGCTTAGTAATCCCAATTAATTCGTCGATCCCCAAACATTGGTCTTTGAAATTAATTTTTTTATAGTAGCGACGTCCATTGGAAATGGACTCCAGATCATACCAGAAAAACTCTTTTTCTTTTAATTTTTCAAATGCCTTTACATAATCTGGATTAAACTTTCTTCCCGAGGCGCTAGCTATTTTTTTAAAGATCTGATCTTTCTGATTAATGATCTTATCATCCCGAGATATCAGAGTAGCAATCCGATCTGACAGATGGATCAGATGGCTTTCTGGCATAACTGTTTCGCCACAAAACCTGAGCCCGCCACCGCGATTCCAGTCGACATGGTGAAATTTGATGATTCTGGCGATTTCTGCAAACTCCCGATAATCCTTTAATAGCAACCATCCGATCCGGGCATGCTGATGGGGATTAATGGCTTCAAATTTAAGTACTTTGATCCGTTCCTGCATGCTTAAACCGCCAACATCATGGAGAATTGCTGCAACCGAAACTTCATTTAGCTTCTTTTCATCAAAGCACAACTCTTCACCGAGATTAAAAGCAATATAAGCGACAAGACGTTGATGATGATTCAGTTCTGGACTTACCATGTCAGAAGCTCTGGATAATTGAAGGGTTAACTCTAGTAAAGAGACCATTTTTCTTTTCCTTTCTTTCTGAGACATTCGAGACAGATAATTATTTTGCTATGATACCATACTTTTGTTAGGATTGTAACACAATTTCTATATAATTTCTATTTCAGATCGCTTTTTAAATTTGATGAAACGCACAAAATCGATCATAACAAAAATACAATTTTATTATGATCGATTTTTCTATAAGGAATTCGCCACACGGTTCACAAACAGCGAAACAATTTGAGGATCAAACTGCGTTCCAGCATGATTCTGAAGCTCCTGCAACGCTTCACTTCTTGTTTCGCTTTTTATGACTCTTTCAGATTTGTCGAAAAAGTAGTTACACGCTATAATAGAGCTATAATAAATATCTATGATTATTGAAGGAGTTTTAACAATGTTAATCGATTTAAGAAGCGATACTGTAACCCAGCCAACTCAGGCCATGCGAATCGCAATGGCCAATGCCCCTGTGGGTGATGACGTTTATGGCGATGACCCTACTGTCAATCAGCTAGAGCAACTGGCCGCTGAAATGCTAGGCAAGGAGGCCGCCTTGTTTGTGCCATCCGGCACCTTTGGTAATCAGCTGGCAATTATGACCCACACCCAGAGAGGAAATGAGCTACTGGTTGGCGATGACTGCCATATCCTGATGCATGAAGTCGGTGCTGCCGCAGTTCTTTCAGGCGTGCAGATTAGAACCTTCCCAGTAACTGATGATGGCATCGATGTCGAAAAATTGGAGCTGATGCTCCGGGGCGATGATATCCACTTCCCGGATACCGGTCTAATCTGCATGGAAAATGCCCAGTCTTCAGGTAAAACTGTTCCCCTTTCCAATATGAAAGCGGTCTATGCTTTGGGACAATCCCAAAATATCCCGGTTCATATTGACGGAGCCAGAATTTTTAATGCTGCCCTTGCCCTGGGCATCACGGCTAAAGAAATTGCCGCCACGGGTGATTCAGTAAACGTCTGTCTCTCCAAGGGATTATGTGCACCGGTAGGTTCATTGCTACTAGGAACTACAAATTTTATAAAAAAAGCCCGCAAAAACAGAAAACTGATGGGCGGCGGACTCCGTCAAGCGGGAATCTTAGCTGCTGCCGGGATCATCAGTCTAACCGAAATGGTTTCCCGTCTTCAAGAAGATCACCAGAATGCCCGCTATCTGGCCAGTCGTCTGGAAGAAATCGGATCCTGTTCAGTCCTTCGGAATCGTCTGGATATTAATATGGTCTTTTTTAAGCTGCCAGAATCAGTGATTACCGAATCTGCCCTAGTTGCCGGCTTATTGGAAAAAAATATTAAAATCAGCGGACAGGAAGACGGTGAATACCGGTTTGTTACCAATCACGGTGTCAGCTCTGCTGATATTGACTGGGTCATTGAATGCATGAAAACGCTGATAGCCCGTTATACCTGATTTTTACCCTTCATTTTCATGAGCAGATGCATCAAAATCCTTTTATAGTTGGGCTTGACGTGGTATACTAAAATCACTACAAATGGAGGGTTCTTTATGACAGCCACTTTCTACGGAAACCAAGGAGTTGTGAACAGCATCATACTTGATATGGAAACCGATTTCGAAAAACAATTAAGATTTTTAAACACAATCAAATTCACCGATGACTTCAAGCCTGAATGGCTGCCGGATATTGTCAAAATAAGCTTTATTATTCAACCGTCTCTGGGGCAATTCGGTACACCCAATCTGGTTATTATCGCCGAAGAAAAAAGCCTTCAGCGGCATGTCATTTTTGTTGAATCAAAAATTTCTGCCTATGATGACGCGTCGGAAAAATTAAATATAAAACTCTTTCCCAATAAATACAAGGATATCGGCGACAAGCTAAATATCCGGCTGGCACTGATGTATCGTTTGGCCAAAGCTTATCACCATCAAAAAGACGGTGGATTTATTGAAGATGTAGATGAAGCCTACAAGCTTTATCATGACCTGCCAAAGGTTTTAAAAAAACCCGTCATGATCAAACTTTGTATTGAAAAATTCGGATACAATCCGGATTTTTTGTTTGTGGCCATGACGAACGATCCGACTGATATCCAGCCTTTCAAGAATGCCAACTTCCTCCCCCCCATTGGCGTCAGTGGCTGGCGAGCCGAAAAACAATCCTTTGGGTTGATTTCTTTTGCTATGCTTGAAGAGCAAAAGCTGGTTGATCCCCAGGCCGGATATTATGCTGCGTCAAAAGAAAACGTCTTGCATCTGCCAGCAGAAACTGGCTCCAGCAATAACGACCCCACCATTCGGACGATTGTTCTGGATCAATGGCATCCCGATTTAAAGCTGAATTTGGAGGAATTTTTAGTGTCGCTTGGAGATCGGCTTACTACTAGCAAGGTCATTACCTTTAATGGTTCTTACAGTATTAAAGCTGAAGACGGACGAACCCTGGTGAAGCTTTTTGCCGATAAGGAAAAAATGTATATTACCTTGAGAAATGACAATATTCCAGTTGCCTTTAAAGACAAGCCGCGGATCAAAATCGGGGTCGGTCTCAACGCCAAATCCTTTGTTTTGATTTATTCCGGTACCGATGATCTGACCGGGGATCATTATAATAAACTGGCCATGGATCTGATCGAAATCATTGTTGATTTTGTGGAACAATAAACCGCCATATCTTAGCAGATCAGCTCAACGATCTCTGTCAATTTACAAAAGCAATTGTTTTATTCTCGTCCTGATAGGACGGTACAGACAATTGCTTTTTCAATCACAGGGACTACCGATGATGGTACAATTTACCGCAACCAATGATTGTTCTGGATAAGCTGGATCTGGATAAATATTAACTTTTCTAGCCATCTTCTAGCGATGCATGGTATAATTATAAAAAATTTGATTACTGATCGGAACGAATGCCTATGGAAGATTTCTTTGCTACAAACAACCAACAACAAATCCTCAACCGCATTTTTTCGCTGAATCTTGGTCTTTTATGTATCTTAGATATTGATGGTTGTTTTAAAAAGATCAATATTTCATGGGAAAAAACCTTCGGATACACCGCTGAAGAACTGTCACATTCAAATATCATCGACTATGCTCACCCTGACGATCGCGATGCTACCGCCTTCGTTTTTTCG
>JAHIQT010000070.1 GCA_018903255.1 Bacillota bacterium
ATCAGCAAAAAAGTAGTGCCCGATCTGGCACTGATCGATCCGGTTCCGTTGATGTCGATGGATCCCTATTTAACCGCCTGTACCGCCATGGATGCCCTGACCCATGCGATTGAAGCCTATGTATCGAGTACCCATTCCGCCCTAACAGACGTTCACGCTCTGGAATCGATCCGGCTGATTAATCAGGTGATTGAAAAATCAGTGCGCCCAGACCGAACCATCGAAAGCATGTTTCAGCTAATGCTTGGTTCGCTCCAGGCTGGTTTGGCTTTTTCTAATGCCAGCCTTGGTGCCGTCCACGCCATGTCCCACTCCATGGGCGGTCTTCTGAATTTACCCCATGGCGAGTGTAACAGTATCTTGCTTGAACACATTATCCGCCTTAATTTTGAAACCGTTCCCGATCGCTATCGCGACATCGCCAGACAATTCGGTTTATTGGTCGACAATGTCAGTGATGCACTGCTACTTGAGATGATTATTAACCGGATCGTTGCGATGCGGCAAAACGTCAATATTCCGGCCAGCATTAAGATGGACGCGCTTGAAGAAGCCACCGTGGACTATTTGGTGGAGAATGCCCTGAATGATCCCTGTATGGTAACCAACCCCAGGACTTTGACAAAAGAAGAGGTGAGAATTATTTATGGACGAGTATTACAAACCTAAAAACAAAAAAGCGATTACCCGTGAGTCAATTATCGGCCTGGGTGAAAACTCCTTTAAAAAGAATTACTATTCTGAACTCCAGACAAAACTGCTCGATCTGGAACGGATCAACAGCCGCACCCGCGCTTTAATCGCCACCATTCCCGATATTTTGCTGATCAGTAATAACCAAGGCCAGATTACGCCCCTAAACCCTTCTTTGAATAGTGCTTCCGATGCGCTGCTTGAGATCATGCGCAACCAGATTCTGATGTCTGACTTGAAGCAGGTCATTGAAGTGGTGATGCACTCGCGGGCTTTGTCCGACTATTATTTTTCGATGTCCTTCCAGGAAAGGCTTCACTATTTTGAAGTTCGGGTTCAAATTTCGACCTTTGATGAAGTCCTGATTATGATCCGGGATATGACCGAACGGGTAATCATGGAAAAGCAACTACGCGATCTGGTCGACAAGGATACCTTAACCAACATTTCCAACCGCCGTTTTTTCGAAGCTGAATTGGAACAGCTCAACAACCGGAGCATTGAGAATTTAACCCTTCTGTTACTCGATATTGATGGCCTCAAGTTTATCAATGATACCCTGGGGCATTTAATGGGCGACCAGGTGATCGTATCAGCCAGCCAGGTCGTTGTCCGGTGCTTTCAATCGATGGGAATTGTTTCCCGGGTTGGCGGTGATGAATTTGCCGTGATTGTCAAGAAGCAAGAGCCAGAGACCATCGAAGCGGCTCTTGAAAAGATGAATGCCCATTTAAAGTGTCTAAATGAACTGCCGGAGGCAACCTTTAAAATCTCGCTTTCCTACGGCTATTCCCATCACGCTTCCGGTTTGGTCAATGCCAATTTTCTCTTTCAGGAAGCTGACAATAATATGTACCAGAACAAGCTGCTCAAAGAATCCAGTACCCGCAACAATCTGGTAAAAACCCTGATGAAAGCCCTGGAAGTCAAGGATTATATCACTGAAGGCCATACCAGTCGGATGGACACCCTCGCCACCCTGATCGGCCAAGCCCTGCGTTTGCCGCAAAATATGATGGACCGCATTCAGTTGCTGACTAAATTTCATGATATCGGCAAGGTTGGGATTCCTGACAGTATCCTGAAAAAACCAGGTACTTTAACCGCTGATGAGTGGAAGGTGATGAAAACCCACTGTAGCATCGGCGAACGGATTGCCAATGAGTCCTCGGAACTAAAGGATATTTCTCAGCTGATTTTAAAGCATCAGGAAAAATGGGATGGCAGCGGCTATCCATTAGGGCTCGCTGGTGAAGAAATCCCGATTGAGTGCCGAGTTTTAGCCATCGTCGATTCCTATGACGCGATGACCAATGACCGACCTTACCGCGCTGCACTCGCTCCTGAAACAGCAATCAATGAAATTATTGTCTGTTCCGGTTCCCAATTTGATCCGGACATGGTAAAAATTTTCTGCCAAGTCATTAAAAAACACCTAAGGCCCCAGTAATGATTCATTACTGAGGCCTTAATTTATTGGCTTTTGACCCTTATCGGGTTACCTTGGTGGTATAGGTCTTTTCATCGATAATCACTTTTTCCAGCGCCGCTACCACTTCCGGGTCGTAATGGGTACCGACATTCCGTTTCATTTCATCGAGGGCTTCATTAATACTGATGGCTCCTCGATATTCTGTATCGGTTGTCATATCATCAAAGCGCTCGCCAACTGCAATAATCCGCGATAATTTGGGCGTTTCTTTACCCTTGAGTCCCTGGGGATAACCGGTGCCGTCCCAACGTTCATGATGACCGAGGACAATATTAGCCAGATCGATGGTATGGTCGAAGGCATTCAAAATCCGATAGCCGACCACCGGGTGCATTTTCATTTCTTTAAAGGTCTCATCAATCACATATTCATTTTTGCTGGCGACCTCTTTATCCAGGGCGACTTTTCCAATATCATGGAGGTAGGCCGCCTTTGATACCTTGTTGACATCAGCTTCCGGTAAATTCATTTTGCGGGCAATTTTTTTGCAAACCTCGCTGGTTCTTCTGGCATGTTCAGCTTCTACCGGCAATTCGCCGTATAACTTATCCAGAATAATATTGAAGGCGTCTTCCTTCTTTTTGCCCCGATTGAGGGTTTTTTTCATATACATGTTGTCTTCTGCGGCGGCAATGATGACTTCGATATTCTCTTCTGGCTGATACTTGGTTGCTACGCCCAGGGAGACATTTCCCTGGATCGATTTTATTTTTTCTTTGCTGAAATTATCTTTGATCCGATCTGATAGCTTTTGGGCATCCTTCTTTTCGGTTTGTGGTAGCAGAATCGCGAACTCATCGCCACCCCAGCGGGCGATAATATCATCAGCCCGACAGACTTTTTTAAATATTTCCGAAACCTTTTTAATTAATTCATCACCGGCTTCATGACCAAAGATATCGTTTGTCAGTTTTAGCCCATCGACATCACCAATAATAACTGAAAGGGGGAGATTTCTTTCGGTATCCAGCCGAACCAGTTCTTCTTCAAAAAACCGCCGGTTGTATAAGCCGGTTAGGGCATCATGGAAGCTATTGTACTCAATCGCTGCCCGCTTTTCTTTCTTTTCGGTGACGTCTCTGAAGATGACAATTGCCCCGTCGATATGCCCCTCGTCGTCGCTAATCGGAGCAATGCTGTCTTCTAGATGGATCTTGCGGCCATCTCTGGAAACCAGTACCGCATGACTATCAAATTCTTTCATGGTATTGTCATTAAAGGCTTCGGCAATCGGATCGGGAACGATACCACCTTCCTTGTCAGCTTCTAAAACAAAAACTAGCGAATAGTGTTTTCCCATCGCTTCCCTGGCCGTCCAGCCAGTCATTTCGGCGGCGGTGGCATTGAGCATCTCAATCCTACCCATGGGATCAACAATCATCACCCCATCACTGATTGACATCAGTGTTTTTAGATATTTTTCACGGTTCTTTTCCGAGACCGAGCGGATATAGGCGCCGACGCCAAACCTGCCATTGAGCAGATCCACGGGAAATTTGGTAGTCTTAAAAACCTTACCGCGCCATAGCATCTCATCGGTTACAAAGGTTTTTGTCGCCAATACTTTTTTATCAGTCTGTCGTTCTTTAATGGCCATCTTCTCTTCCAGAATTTCAAAATCATCCTGTCCAATAATATCTTCTGAGCCAATTCCATAAAAATCTTCCATCGCCAAATTAATAAAGATATAGTTAAACGCATCATCTTTTAGGGAAACTGGGATCTCTTCTGACTCAATGAAGGTCTGAACCAGCTCATTAAAGCGCCGGATTTCCCGTTCTTTTTTTCTTTTTTTACCTTTTTTGAGAATAAAGTACAGCCCCAGCCCAAATACAAAAAGAATAATCAGGATGATTGCAATATTTAGTGCTGTTATTTTCATAATTTTCCTTCTTTAATCATCGGTCAACGCTAACCGACGTGATCGCTTCCTGTTATTTCGGATTTTGTGCAAAGATCGGTATTGCTGAGTTTCTTAGATCGATGAAGCTCACCTTATTCCATTCTATGCGATTTGCCATAGATCTTTTATATCGTATCATTTTCACTGTACTTGTTTATTATAGCAGTTCCACATTATGATCTGTTTAAAGAAATGTATTTTTCTGAACAACTTGTTATTTTAAGATCCTAATTAATCCTAGTATGCCATTTTTAAGCATTGATCGTCAATCAATTTAATAAAATTCAGCAACGTTATTGATAATTTTATTGCTGCTTTCATTTCTCATGATAAAAAAAACAGGTGCCGCTTCTTAACAACACCTGTTTTATATAAAAATCATTGATTTATTCAGTTTTTCGTGATATTATTGATAACATACGCGCAATTAACCCATTTTATTATTTTACAAACAAATGATACCATATATTGCCTGCTTTGTCAATATCCTTTATTTTTTTGTATTACTCCAGAGAGGTAACCCTATGTCGTTTGAACTGATGCTGTTTGATAATTTTCTGATCGAAAAACAGGCCGTTTCGGAAGTGTTATTATGCAATAAAATTACTGAAGACTATTCACTGGCACTGTCCGAAGAACAGGCGCTGGAACTGGTTGAGACCCGCTCCGATTCGTTGAAAAATTATGGCCGAATCGAGTTTGGCAGCGGAATCATTGAAAAAGTCATCCTGACCTTTGCCGACACCCCCTATATCTCGCAATACCGCTATGCCGAATTCTTGAATGAGCTGGTCGAGATATTTTATTATTTCAAGAATGAAACCCTCGATTTAATCAGCGATGATGACCTGATTGGTACGATGAAAAAATATTTTGACGGAGTCTGTCAAGGCTCTTTGGATCAGCTTAAATTTCGGGAGCTGGAGCGGATGGCTAAAAATGTTCGCCTGGGACTAGATCCTGATTATAATGATCTTTATGATAGCGAAAAATTGAGAGAAGCTGAGGATGACGATGAATAGTGTAAAAAAAACGACAAAGATTGATGTCGATAAACTAAGTGGCGAGTTTTATTTTCAGTCACTGCTCCAGGAGGCCTATGTCAAGGGTGTGCTTAGCCCTAAAGAATCTGAGCGCGTTCAACTGGAGTGTCTTAAACTGCTAGCTGACTGTACCGAGCGGTTTACCAGGGGAAAAAGCAGCTCGGTTCGGGTTGAAATCGCCCAGGGAATCATGGCTTCCAACCTCTATACCATCGGTATCCACCTCAAATCGCTGCCTGATGTTGAGGCCGCCCTCTTTCAAATTGAAAATGAATCGATAGAAAAGCTCTATGAATATGGCTTGCAGGTGCTCAAGCGAAAAATAAAGGTGGCCAGCTATTTTTATAATCGGGTTTGCAAAACCAAGCTCAAAACCCCCAACCAGGCCTACAACATCACCATTGACCAGGGTTTCAAGCCTTTTTTTGATCACTATGAAATTAATTTTCATGCGCATGAGATCCCCAGCGACATCGACTATCAACTGATCCATCCGGTTACCGATCTGGCCGGAGTTGAATTTGTCATCAAGTATTTAGAAAACTTGTATTATGAAAACTTATTTTGTTCGTATTTTGATGCAGACATTATCGATGAAGTCATGACCGGTTATGATCCATCCTACCAAAATCTGCTTGATAATATCTGTGAGCAGGTTTTTCTAAACGCGCTGGGTTGCCAATTATTAAATGCCCCACTACACCCGCTAGATTTTAGTCTGGCTGATCTTGATGCCCTGGATCGACAATTAAAAAAGTACAGTCAGGCAGAGCTCCAAAGGCAACTAAAAACAGCTGCTCAAGAGCTTATTACGAACCTTTTATTAACCAATCCGTCTCTTAAAAAATACCTGATCGCCAGCCTTCCCAAGATCACCACCACGATTTACAGAGGCCTGACAACCCACTCTCTTAACAAAGTTTTTGTGCCCCGGAATAATCCCAATATTAAACCCATTAGGCACTACAATATGGGGATTAAAATGGATGATGCGGCCTATCGGGAAATGGTTACTGAGTTTTTATCCTGCCGCTTTTTTGAAGATAAGCTGGCCATCATTAAAGAACAGATTAAAACCCTGGCCGATATGGAAGACCTGCTCATTGCCGCTGAACTAAAGGCCGCCGAAGCCGCCATGATCTTTGATCTGCTAGAAGATATTGAACTGGCCGTGCTGACCAAACGTCATCCCCTCCATCCGGCCATCGATGCCATTGATTATTCGGCTTCCGAAGTCCAGATGCAGCAAAATTTGAACGCTTATATGCGCGCGCTGCCCCGCGATCGGTTGGCCAAAATTCTTGGCATGACAACCACCATCGAGGTCGTCTGACTTTAAAAGGGCTTGGTTCCGCTTAACCAGCCATTGGCTTCCCAGTGATTGCGATCGGTGGGGTTCCAATCATTCTTTTTCATCATCTTCCTCATTGCCTTAAACACAATTTTTCTAAATAGCGGAGCGGAGCTGTGCTCAATATTAGCCACAGCTTTCGTGGCTTTTTGGGCCAGTTGTGCCATATCTTTTTCGATTCGGGCACGCTTTTTATCAGTTATGTCACTCCATTTCATGGCCGCCACTGCCTGCTTACTGGCAAAGCGTTTCTTTACCCCCCAGAATTTTAGACTATTCTGCATCGTTTTGGTGGTGTGGGTAAGACCAGCTCCGGCAGTGGTGGCAAAACTGATTCCCACTGTATTAAACATTTTCGGATTAGGGCGATGGCTGAGCCACATAAAACACAAATGATCCAGCAAGGCTTTTAACGAACCGGTAACATCCAGTGCATAAACCGACGAGGTTAAGATCACCAGGTCAGCTTCTTCCAAAGCAGCAACAATGGGCTGGATCTGGTCTGCATGAGGGCAGCTATTTTCCCCCTTTAAGAAGCAGGAAAAACAACCCGTACAAAAATTCGACATGTCTTTGGGTAGATAAAACTCCCTGACCTGAGTTTCTTCCAACTGCGAAATCTTTTCAAGTAGCAAATCCTTACAATGCCAGGTGCTACCATGGCGCATGGTTCCATTGATTACAGTTATCTTCATCTTCTCTTCCAGTCCTCTCATATCCTATCATTCAAAACTCTAGGCCTATACCAAAACAGACCAAACTGCCTTTAAAATCTGACGCATTCGTTTTATTCTACTTTTTTAGTGTATGTTTTGTGAAAATGTTCAACATGCCTGATCATTAAATTTTTAGCTTCCTCCCAATGTTCTTCATTGTTATCATATTTATAAAAAACAAGAAAAATAGGAGCAAAAAATTCCAGCGCCAGAATAGCGGGATCTGCTTCAATAAAGATACCTGCTTTGATCATACCTTCAAACAGCCTGGTCTGGTAGTCAAGACTGCTGTTAAAGGACAGATTTCTGAACAACTGCGAAATCTCCGGACTGCGATACTGTTCTATTGTTAGCATTTTTCTGAGCTGCACATTAATATCATCCCTAAAGTAAAATTCGAAGATGATCAAGCTTAACTCCCGGAATTTATCAATCGTCATGTTTTTATAAAAATTCACGATCCGCTCATCCACTGTAAAGTTTTTGTCTGCATCGGTAATCTGAAGCTGATAAAAAAACTGATCGCCCCGTTTTGAATAGTTTTCGATGATTCTGTCAAAAATATCCTGCTTATTTTTAAAATGATTATAAAGCGAGCTCTCTTTTATGCCCACCGCTTTAGCAATTTCTCTCACCGATACTGCATCGTAACCCTTACTCGAAAATAGGTTAAGGGCTTCATCCATAATTTTTTCTTTGGTACTCATTTCTTACCGTCACTCTCTCAGACTAATACGTGTTAGTTTTATAATAACTAACGTTCGTTAGTTTGTCAATTTTTATTTTCATTAATCGCAAAAATCTATATTAGATATCGATATCTCCAAAAATATGTTTGCCTTCACCCGAGAATCTGTTCTGTCTCCAAAAATTATTGGTTCCACGCTGGCATTTCTGGTTTTGGTAGTCGTCCTTAACGATATCTGGGGCATAAAAAAAGTGATGGTTCAACCATCACTTTTTTTATTTTTCTGTGTAGTTCCGATTTTTCTAGAATCTCTACCAGAACACTTTAGTTCTTAATAAAACCGGTAGCATTAAATTTAGCGACCAGCACGGCATGATCTTCATCAAAAATATCCACGGTATAGTTGCACAGGCTTCGGCTTGACGAGGTTTCGGTGGCCTTGGCCAAAAGCGTTTTCCCCTTGGCTGGTTTGGAATAGGTGATATTGGCATTGATGCCAATGGTCACTTTTCCACCGGCGTTTGCTGCCGCCGCAAAGGCATAGTCGGCCAAGGTAAAGAGTGCGCCGCCTTGGACGATGCCAACCCCGTTAAGGTGCTTTTCCTCGATCACCATCCTTACTTCTGCATATCCCTGTTCGACCTTTACCAGTTCCAGTCCGACAAGCTTGGCAAACTGATCGTTTTTTATAATCTCAACCATTCCTTTTTCCATCCGATCTCCCTTGTTGATGCAACCCTAATTATGCTTCAAAAAAACCAGGCCATAAAAGGTTTCGGCAAAATTCATTGTCTCCTGACATACGAAGCCGATCTCATTTAGCATCGTCTTCACCTCATCGCTGCCAATCCGGTGATCAATCGGGGGACCTGTCTTGGTTTCCGCTTTCTCCCAATCAATAATGGCCAACTTGCCACCAGGTTTTATAATCCGACTGCTTTCTTCCAGAAACTGGGTTTTATCAACAATTTCATGAATCACATTGACCATTAGTCCAAAACTGACCGTTGCATCGGGAATTATCAGATCCAACTCCTGGGTTTTTACGGTCTCGATATTGTTTAATCCCGCTGCCTTACTACGAAGTTCAAGTTCCGCCAGCATTTCTGGCGAGGTGTCCAACCCGTATACCGTGTTGCTACCAATCAGTGCTGCTGCCGGAATCGTAAAATAACCGATTCCGCAACCGATATCCGCAACACTATCGGTTGCTTTAAGACCTAATTCTTTCAGTATTTCAACTGGCGGCAGGTTTTCCCGGCGCCACTCATTATCGAGCTTTTCTTTGTTTTTTGGATCAAATTTATGTACCATCATGTTTCTCCTGTTCGCGATCTAAGCTTTCTAGAATAATTCTAATTTGAGTTATTATACCACAAAGACAGGCTGCGATAATAGCAAAATTTACCTGAAAAAACCGACTGCCTTTTAGGACAGTCGGTTTTTAAAGTCGTGATATCCAAATTGTTTCACCATCACGATGGTTTTTTCCTGGGTGAAAGTGGCAATCGCGGGAAGATTCATGCCGTTAAAGGTGTTGGTTTTCACCATCGAATAGATGGCCATGTCGCAAAATACCAAGCGGTCACCAATTTTAAGTGGCTCATCAAAGGCGTAGTCGCCGATAATATCGCCGGCCAGGCAGGTCGGTCCACCCAGCCGATAGGCATAGGGCTTTTGATCCGGCAAGGCGGCCCCAATAATGTTGGGCCGGTAGGGCATTTCCAGCACATCCGGCATATGACAGGCGGCGGAGGTATCGAGGATGGCATTGTGAACGCCGTTGTCGACAATATCCAGCACCGATGCCACCAGAAAGCCAGTGTTAAGGGCTACCGCTTCGCCAGGTTCCAGATAGACCGTTAGCCCATAGCTTTCCTGAATCCGCTTGATGCAGGCAATCAGTTTATCAACATCATAATCCTCCCGGGTAATGTGATGGCCTCCCCCAAAGTTAAGCCATTTCAGTTGTGGCAAAAATTCGCCAAACTGGTCTTCAACCGCTTTCAGGGTCTCTTCCAAAGCATCGGCATTCTGCTCGCAGAGGGTATGAAAATGCAAACCACTGATCCCTTCCAGCAGCTCCGGCACAAACTGGGCTCGGGTTACCCCCATCCGTGACCCTGGTGAACAGGGATCATAAATGGCGTGATCCTGGGTGGAGCATTCCGGATTGATCCGGATCCCGCATTCCCGACCGGCCAAGCGTGCAAGCTCCTTGTATTTTTGCCACTGGTTAAAGGAGTTAAAAACGATATGGTCACAGAGTGCAACGATTTGCTCAAATTCATCTTCCCGATAGGCGGTCGAAAAGACATGGGTTTCCCCGCCCATTTCTTCATAGCCCAGCCGGGCTTCAAAGAGTCCACTAGCCGTAGTACCAGCCAGGTAGCTGCCGATCAGGGGGTAAAGTGAAAACATCGAGAAAGCCTTTTGCGCCAGCAAAATCTGACAACCGGTGGCTTTTTGAACCCGGTCGAGAATTTTTAAGTTTTTAATCAGCAGGCTTTCATCGACAAGATAGCAAGGCGTCGGTAGCTCCTTAAAGGCGTCTCTTAATTCCATCGGTGTTTGACCCTGCTTAATCAACCAGCTCTGGGTCAAAGCTTTCCTGCCAGGGTAGTCCCCATTTGTTGAGGGCTTCCATAAATGGATCGGGATCAAACTCTTCGATATTGTAAACCCCAGGTTTTTGCCACTGGCCGGTCATCACCAGCATCGCCCCGATCATCGCCGGCACCCCGGTGGTATAAGAAATCGCCTGGGAACCGACCTCTTTGTAGCATTCTTCGTGATCACAGACATTGTAGAGGTAGTAGCTTTTATCTTTACCGTCTTTTTTGCCCTGGAAGATGCAGCCGATATTGGTTTTTCCTTTGGTTCGCGGACCCAGGGTCGAAGGATCTGGTAATACGGCCGCTAAAAACTGCAGTGGCACAATCATTTTGCCATCAAATTCGATTGGCTCAATGGCCGTCATACCGACGTTTTCCAGGCATTTGAGGTGGGTCAGATAGCTTTGTCCAAAGGTCATGAAGAAGCGAATCCGCTTGATCCCCTTAATATTAAGACCCAGTGACTCCAATTCCTCGTGGTGAAGTAAATACATATCTTTGGGGCCAATTTCCGGGAAATTGTAAACCCGCTTGATTTCCATCGGCTCGGTTTCAATCCACTGTCCGTCTTCCCAGTAGCTACCATTGGCGGTGACTTCGCGAATATTAATTTCCGGATTAAAGTTGGTCGCAAAGGGATAGCCATGATCGCCGGCATTGGCATCGAGAATATCGATGTAATTGATTTCGTCAAATTGATGCTTCATCGCATAGGCCGAGAAAACGCCAGTCACGCCGGGGTCAAAGCCACTCCCCAGCAGGGCGGTAATCCCGGCTTTTTCAAAGCGTTCCCGGTATTCCCACTGCCATTTATATTCAAATTTAGCGGTATCTTCCGGCTCGTAATTGGCGGTATCGACGTAATGGGTTTTGGTTGCCAGACAGGCGTCCATAATGGTCAAATCCTGATAAGGCAGGGCCAGATTTAATACCACGTCGGGCTTTACATCCTCAATCAGTGCAATCAGCTCATCGACGTGATCGGCATTGACCTGGGCGGTGGTGATTTTGGTGGCACCGCCATCCAGTTTTGTTTTTAATGCATCGCACTTACTTTTGGTCCGGCTGGCGATACAAATTTCTGAAAAAACCTCGCTGTTTTGACAACATTTATGAATGGCCACACTGGCAACACCGCCGCAACCGATAATTAATGCTTTTCCCATAATTTTTTCCTCCTGTTTTCTATCATTTAACACATTATAACAAGGTTCGGGCGATCACGGATCGCCCCTACAATTCGTTTATGCCATCGCCAATAAGAGTTCCCGTAGCACCTTGCAGGCGACGGCGGTGGAAGCGCCGCTCTGGTCATAGACCGGCGAAAGCTCGTTGATGTCACAGCCGACCAGATTCAGCTGGCTGACTTGTTGGATCGCTTCAAGCAGCTCTAAAAAGCTGACGCCACCAGGTTCCGGGGTACCGGTACCGGGGAAGACCGATGGGTCTAAAACATCCAGATCCAGGGTAAAATAGACCGGCTTGCCCGCTAGTTTTTCGACCACTTCAGCCAAGCCATTAAAATTAAATTTCTGGGTGGTGACGTGATCTTTGCCCCACTGGAACTCACTGCGTTCGCCAGAGCGAATCCCAAATTGATAGATCCGGCCATCGCCAATGATATCCCAGACCCGGTGCAGCACCGTCGCATGGGACAGGGTCACCCCCAGATAATCATCGCGTAAATCGGCATGGGCATCAAAATGAATCACATGGAGATCCGGATATTTCCGGGCTACCGCCCGAACCGCTCCCAGGGTCACCAGATGTTCGCCGCCGATCATCACCGGCAGCTTATTATCTCTTAATACCCGGGTAGTATAGCTTTCAATCATATCCAGCGCCTTTTGGGTATCGCCAAAGCAGAGCTCCAAATCGCCGCCGTCAAAAATGGCCAGATCCTCCAGGTCTTTATCCTGATAGGGGCTGTAGGTTTCCAGTCCATAGGATTCTCCCCGCATCGTTTTGCTGGCAAAACGGGTGCCGGGACGAAAGGAGGTGGTCGAGTCAAAGGGGGCGCCAAAAACGACAATGGCTGATTCGCCATAGTCGTTGTCACAACCTAAAAAGGTCTCAATATTTTTATTCAACATCTTTTAATAGTTCCTCCACATAGTTTGGCAGGGCAAAGGCGCCAACATGCAATTGGGTATTATAATAGCGGGTTTTAAAACCCAGGGCATTCCACTTCACGGCCTTTAAATCGGCAGTCGGATGGTATTTTTTCGAGGCAAAGCCAAACAGCCAGTGTCCCGAAGGATAGGTGGGGATATGGGCCTGATAGACCCGGCTGATTGGGAAGGACTCGACAATGCGCTTGTGCGCCCGCTGCATCGCCACCGCATCATCCAAATAAAATGCACTTTCATGCTGATTGACCATAATCCCATCTTCTTTTAAGGCCTTATAGCAATTACCGTAAAACTCTTTGGTAAACAGGCCTTCACCAGGACCAAAGGGATCGGTTGAGTCGACAATGATCAGATCGTATTCATTTTCACAGCGGCGAATAAATTTCAGGCCATCCTGATAGAAAATACTCACCCGCTCATCATTAAAACAGCAGGCCGTTTGGGGCAGATGCTTTTTACAAACCTCCACCACCAGCTCATCAATTTCGACCAGATCAATCTGTTCAACTAGCGGGTAACGCACCAGCTCGCGAATGGCACCGCCATCGCCGCCGCCAATGATCAACACTTTTTTGGCGGCCGGATGAACGGCCATGGGGATATGCACCATCATCTCATGATAGATAAACTCGTCTTTTTCGGTCAGCATCATGTAACCATCCAAGGTCAAAAAACGGCCAAATTCTTTGGAATCAAAAATATCAATCCGCTGAAATTCACTTTGTCCGCAGTAAAGCTGGCGATCCACCTGAATGGAAAATTTAACGCTGGGGGTATGTTTTTCTGAAAACCACAATTCCATTTCAATCCTCCTTCAGCACATTGAGATTTTTTATTTCCATATCTTCAGGGCCAGTTAGAAAACAGCCCTTGTCTTTTAGGTATTCAATGGCGTCAAGAATTTCTTCGGTAATTCTTTCACCCGGTGCCAGAATCGGAATCCCCGGCGGATAAGCCATCACAAATTCACTACAGATCCGGCCGCCGCTTTTTTCCAGGGCTAGGGCTTCCTTGTCAGCATAAAAGGCTTCCTGAGGAGCCACTGCCACCGCCGGGTTAATATATTCATATTGCAGCATCCCGGCCTTATCTTTTTTATAGATCCGGCGAATTTCGGCCAATGCCGAAACCAGCCGTTCCAGATTGCGCTGACTGTCGCCTACTGAAATATAGGCCAGAATATTGCCGACATCGCCGAATTCCACCTGAATGTCGTATTCGTCCCGGAGAATATTGTAAACTTCAATCCCCGCCAGTCCGACGTTGAGGGTATTGATCGATAGCTTAGTGGCATCAAAATCGTAAACCGTGTCGCCGTTAATCAGCTCACTTGAGTAAGCGTAATAGTCGCCGATCTGATTGATTTCATCGCGGGCGTATTGAGCCATTTGTCTTACCTTGGCAAAGATATCCCTACCGTTGACCGCCAAATTCTTGCGCGAAATATCGAGACTCGAAAGTAACAGATAAGAACCGCTGGTGGTCTGGGTCAGATTGATAATCTGGCGTACATAACCAGCGTTCATACCATCACCCACCAGTAAAAAAGAACTTTGCGTCAGCGATCCGCCGGATTTATGCATACTGACCGAGGCCATATCGGCACCGGCAGCCATCCCGCTGATGGGCATATTTTCGCCAAAATAGAAATGGGTGCCATGAGCCTCATCCGCCAGCACCAGCATCCCCGCAGCGTGAGCCAGCTCGGTGATCGCTTTCAAATTGGAACAAACCCCATAGTAGGTGGGATTGTTGACTAAGATCGCTTTGGCATCGGGGTTTTCGCGGATCGCTCTTTCTACCGCTACGCGGGTCATCCCCAGTGAAATCCCGATTTCATGGTTGATTTCAGGGTTCACATAAACGGGGATGGCGCCCCCCAGAATCATCGCATTGATGACACTGCGGTGGACATTCCGGGGTAGAATAATCTTCTCGCCTTTTTTACAGGCCGCTAGTACCATCGTCTGAACAGCAGACGTGGTACCGTTAACCATAAAAAAGGCCTGCTTGGCGCCAAAAGCATCCGCCGCCAGTTCCTCGGCCTCTTTGATCACCGAAACCGGATGGCAGAGATTATCCAGTGGCTTCATCGAATTAACATCCAGAGTCATGCACTGTTCCCCTAGAAATTCGGTTAACTCGGGATTCCCCTTGCCCCGTTTATGGCCGGGCACATCAAAGGGAACCAGCCGATTTCTCTTAAACTCATTAAGCGCCGCCAATATCGGCATTCGTTCCTGATTTAGTTTTGGCACGTTTTTATTCCTTCCCTAATATGAATACAGCAGCTTAACTGATATAACTTTTCAACGAATTATTGTACTATTGGTATGTAAACAAGGCGATCCGTAGTACCGACAATTGTTACATCATGTTGTCTGCATCAAGGCGGACACGGCGATAGCCTGTCCGAGCTTGCAGCAGACAACAGATTAACAATTGATCGGTACGGTATCCCCAGCCAACCCCAAAAGTTATTAATAGACATTACTGCCGCTGAAAATTTCGATCATTTCGCGGCGAAGGTTTTCAGTAATCTGCAGCCGCGTTCGTGGTGGCAGCTCGTAAGCATCGGTATTGAACAGATAATTTTGGAGGATGATTTCCTTTAGCATCATTTTAGTATGAAAGAGATTGGATTGATAGACGTTTATATCGATGGCATCATATTCTTTTAAGGTCTTGTCGTCGATGTAATCCTGAATCGAGGTGATCTTATGATCCATAAAGAGCTTCTTACCGCTGACATCCCGGGTGAATCCCCGGACCCGATAATCCATGGTAATAATATCTGAATCAAAGCTGCCGATTAGAAAATCGAGGGTGCTCAGTGGCGTAATCTCGCCACAGGTGGCTACATCAATGTCCACCCGAAAGGTAGCAATTGAGGTATCGGGATGGTATTCCGGATAGGTATGAACCGTTACATGGCTCTTATCCAGATGAGCGACCACCGTATCACCCTGTAAATCGGTCTTTTCAACCGAATCTTCGCGATATTCCCGCAAAAAGGTTTCTTCAGCAATTAAAAAGGTCACACTGGCTCCCTGGGGATCGTAATCTTGCTTGGATACGTTGAGAACCCGAGCTCCGATCATCTCTGTAACACGATATAAGATTTTAGTTAAACGATCTGAGTTATACTGCTCATCAATATAGGCAATATAGTCCCGTTGCTCGCGTTCACTCTTTGCATAGCATACATCATAAATATTAAAACTTAACGATTTAGTCAAATTATTAAAACCATTCAACTTTAATTTATTATCCATAATCCACCCCGTTTCCATTTTTTCGCATTGTAATTGTGCTGTTAAAATCGTAATTGCGCTGTAAGTTTAATAAAACAAAAAACTCAAGTGAGCCTTCAGCATCTGCTGTTCATCCACTTGAGTTTATTTCTACTGATTTGTTGTTAACACGAGCGCATGAGCGCGCCGTTTATCGATGATCCCAAATCTAGAAATTAGAGTCTATATAGCAAGAACTTACTTTTACTACTCTTATTGATTGTTTCACAAGTGTGATGTGCAATAACGCACACGGTTTTAAGTAACCAACTTATAAAATTTGAGCTAATACTCAATCAATAAGGCAACGAAAGTTGCCAATCGGCATTTGACCCTGCTGTCCGGATGGCATTTAATTTCTTTATCACCGCGTTAGTCAGATAAAGAAATGGTCAAAAGAATTCTTTCTTGTATTCATAAACCCTGTCTATGAATACGCTAAATAGACATCAATCTATTTTGATCATTCGTCTCGAATTGTACTATAAAAGATTGTGGAAATCAAGAAATATTTGCAAGTTTAACCGCTTTTTAACAGAATCCTTGAACCCTTTAAAGGCTTTTTAGAAATCTCCCAACCTGCTTAAAGAAATTGATCTCAGTGTTTTCAATGCATCCCGGTAATCAAATTGATGGATCTGTCTTTCTAAATCAACACCTGCCTCTGCCAGCGTCAATAAAAGCAAGTCTTTATGCTCTTCAAATAGATCATAGGCTTCGGTATCATTTTTCTCAAGCAACTTAATCAGCCGGTTAAGGATCATATCGATTTGAACCCTGTCTGCTTCGTCATGATGTTGATTTTTAGAAGAAAGTCTTTCTTTTGGCAGGACATTAGCAAAACCGCTTATTTCTTCAATAAAATTATTCAACCGTTCTTCAAGCAGATCTTTTTCCGTCCTGTTTCTAACAGCCTGCTCCAGTTCTGCTGCCTGTTCCTGTATTTTCATGGCTCCTAGATTTCCTGCCACACCCTTGATCGAATGGATTTTTTGAATCATGTGCTGGTAATCCTTTTCTGTCGCCTGTTTTAAAATGCCACTTGCATCGACTTGGCATTTTCGGCCAAACTGCTGAATCAACCTCAAATATTGCGAGATATCACCGCCAAGAATTCTTAGCCCACTCTCCACATTCAAGCCATCCACCTGCCGCAGAAATTTTAGCCGGTTCCGTTCTTCCGGCGTTGCCGCCAAGTGTTTTCGCCGGTCTATTGCCGAATCTCCTTGGAGCATCACTTTCTTTTCTGGTTGACTTTTCCTAACCGGTAGCCACTTGATTAAGCATCTGTATAGCATCTCCGGTTCAACTGGTTTGACCAGATGATCATTCATCCCTGCCGCAATGCATTTGCGGCGGTCTTCTTCAAAGGCATTCGCGGTCATCGCCAAAATTGGCACCGCTTCCCAACCCGGTAAGCTTCTGATAAATACAGTTGCCTCGAGCCCATCCATAACCGGCATCTGGACATCCATTAGGATCAAATCAAAATTGTCCTGCGTAATTTTTTGGATCGCTTCCTGGCCATTCCCGGCCATTTGAAGCTTAAATTCAAAGGGTTCCAGTAGCTGCCCAACGATTTCCTGATTAATCTGATTGTCCTCAACAATCAGTATCCTTATCTGCTGATACGATTTCAAACGCTCCTCCAGCTGTTTTATAGAAGAAGGCCTTTTTGATTCCATCTCATTTTCCAGCAACTCCATTAAGGCATCATTCAGGGTTGATGGTGTCATCGGTTTAACTAAAATCCGGCTGATCCCAGCACGCTGAGCTTCTTCATAAGAGATTTGATTGCCATATCCGGTGATCAGATAGAGCGTTGGTTTGATTTTCAGTTCCAGCGCTTGCAGCATCAGCGCTGTGTCAATGCCATCCAAACCCGGCATTTTCAAATCGATAAAGACCAATCGATAGGGGTTCATCAGCTGATCAGCTTTGACCACTGCTGCCAGTCCTTCCTTTCCCGAGCTGACCGCCTCACACGGGATTCCAAAATCAGCCAGCATACTGATCATCAGCTCCCGGGCTTCTAGCATATCGTCAATCACTAAAACCCGTACTTCCTTAGAGGACTTAATATTGATTCTATTTTTAGGAAGAGCTGTTGATATTTCAAAGGGCAGCTCAAACCTGAACCGACTGCCCTTGCCTGGCTCACTTTCAACCCCGATATCGCCACCTAAAAACTTGGCCAGACGATAGCTGATCGCCAGCCCCAGACCGGTACCGCCATAAAGACGGGTCATCGATTCGTCGGCCTGAACAAAATCCTGGAACAGGTTTTTTATCTGCTCTTTTGACATACCGATCCCGGTATCACTAACTACAAATCGTAGTCGGATTTGTTTTTGATCCTGCTTAATGACCCGGGCAATGATCTTAATCCGTCCTGTTTGGGTAAACTTGACTGAATTACTCATTAAATTAAGCAAAATCTGACCAAAACGAACCGAATCTCCCCGCAAAACCGTTGGAATATGATCAATATCCACCAGTAAATCGAGATTTTTTTTGGCTGCTTCAGCGCCGATAATATTGCATACCCTGTCGATTTCCCGGGCAGGCTCAAAATCATGGCGATCGATCTGCATTTTTCCGGCTTCAATTTTTGAGAGATCCAGCACATCGTTAATGATCTGCAACAAGTGATGGGCTGCCTCAGTCAATTTATCAATCTGTCCCTCCTGGCGCATGGTTAGCGGATCGCGCTTAATCAGATGGGCAAGACCAATAATTGCATTCATCGGCGTTCGGATTTCATGGCTCATATTTGACAAAAAGGAGCTTTTGGCCTGACTGGCTGCTTCAGCCTCAAGCTTGGCCATCTCCAATTCGGTGGTTCTAGACAAAACCATTTCCTCAAGATGCTTTTGATAGCTCTCCAGCTCTTCTAGATATTTCATCTTCTCGGTCACATCGGCAATGGTTCCCCAACTAGCGATCGGATTGCCCTTCAGATCAAACTCAAACTCCGATCGTTCTTCCACCCAGCGTACTTCACCTCCTGAAAAAATCCGATGCAACACGGTAAAGGGCTGCCCTTGAACCGATTTTTCCAACCATTTTTCGATGATTTTTTGACGGTCATCTGGGTAGACCATATCCAAATACGTTTCGAAAGTTTGTGGTTCTCCTATTGCTACCCCAAAGATACGATAGGTTTCATCGGACCAGGTCAATTTATTCGCTTTAATATCGAAATGCCAATGCCCCGTTTTTGAAACCTCCTGTGCCCGATTTAAGTACGCTTCGTTTTGTCGCAAGGCCTGGGTCATCGCTATGCGTTCCTGATTTAAGAAGGCCGTCCCGATTTGATCGGCAATATGACAGCCAAAGGCAATCTCATCACTTCCCCACTGATGGTTTTGGTTTACATACATAAAGCCGATCGAACCAATTGCCTTGCCATTGCACAAGATACTACAAACCAGCAGGGTAGTTCCGCCCAAGGGTTGCATATAGTTTAGCCAATAATCTTTTCCTGTAGCTCAACCGACTTTTCGTTTATAATCATATACCTGTTTTTAATCAGATACTCAAAGGTCAGTGGTTGATCGGCTCTGTTCATGACCATTTTTTTGGTGTGGGTCTGCTCCTTTTTTACATAAAGATCCAAACATTCCATCATGGTCATTTCATGACCATATAACCAGATAGAAACCCGGTCTATGCCCAATCGATTAGCTAAGAGTTCCGTTATTTCTTCAGCAAGCCGTTCAATATCACCATTGATTCCAGACTCCATTTGGCTGATTTCCCTGATCAGTTCGGTATGCAGAACCAGTTGATCGACAATGAATTTTTGCTCAATTTCACGTGCTTCAAAACGTTCTTCTAACAATTTCCGGGCATTTTTGAGACCCTCTTCCATCTGGTAGCGTTGAGTAATATCGCGGATTACCGCAACATAATTTGCGCTTTCGGGCAACCAGCTCAAACGACATTCAAAATGATGATTGCCATCGGGATAGGATAAATCATACTCGAAGGTTTGCATTTGACCGTTTCTTATCGCCCTTGCCATCGCATCAGTAAACAAATTGTTGATGTCTGGCGGCAATACCGTATCAATTTTTTTATGCAGAAAAACTTCTGGCGGAATGTATAGATCTGATGTTATTTTTGCCCGGTATTCGAGAATAATTCCCTGCGCATCCGTTAAGAATAACAGATCCGGCACCATTTCAAAAAAAGCCTCTAATAATTTATTCTGTTTTTCCGATCCTGACTTAATCTGATCTGACATCGGTCACACAACCCTTCTTTCTCTGGTGCCTTGATCAGTCCGCTGTCTGATCCTGCATCATGACCTGTCTGAAGGCCTCAATCTCTGTTTCAAATGCTTCCACCACATCAGGATCAAATTGCAAGCCTTTTTGTTCTAAAATATAATCCACCACCGCCTCAATACGCCAAGCTTTTTTGTAAGGTCGAACGGTGGTAAGGGCATCAAACACATCAGCCAGCGCCATGATTCTCGCCGAGATAGGGATTTCATCGCCGTATAGCTCTTCCGGATAGCCATTCCCATCCCAGCGTTCATGATGATAATTCATGATTTTCTCAGCTTCTTCAAGAAAGTACAGGGCGGTAATTTCGCCCTGTCCCTGTCAAGCATTTTTGAAAATGTCCCGAAAAAGATAAAACATAAGCACTCATAAAAGCGAGTGCGTTAAGCGGGAATTAAACCGCTTATAGGGGAACCAAAAACGATCAAAAGTTGAGGCTAGGGAGATCATCGCGATGCG
>JAHIQT010000071.1 GCA_018903255.1 Bacillota bacterium
CAATCGCATCAGCGACCCCATCTTCATAAAAGGGTAGGGTAACATGATTGGCGATCGCTTTGATTTCCTCTGACGCATTCCCCATCGCGACACTGAGGCCGGCAAACTCCAACATTCGCAGATCGTTATCGCTATCTCCGATTGCCATTACATTGCCCGCTTCCAGTTTTAGAATCCGACAAAGCTGTTTTAAGCCAGCCCCCTTATTGGCCAAACGATGATTGACCTCAATATTGTTAGCAATCGCCTTTGTCAGGGTCACCCCGTGAATTTGGGAAAACTTTTGCCAAAGTACCCGATGGTTTTTTTCACTGAGCAGAGGAATGTTTATTTTTTCAATCTCAGACGCATGTGCGATCGTAAAATCGAGGACATCATCAACTGCTGTGGCATTGCTGCGAATAAAAGCAATCAATTCCTTTGACAGTTCATTCCGTTTACTAATCATTTCAAAATAGCGCCGTTCACCATAGGATTGGCCCTGATAATAAATCTCACAAAATATGTTTCGGCGGGTCAGTGTCTTCATAATCTTTTTGACACTGCCAGACCCCAGGTAATTACTGCTAATCACTTCTTTGGTCTTTAAATTAGTGACAGCTGCCCCATTTGAGGTCACGGCATAATTAATTCCTGGAATGCTCACCACCGATTCCGGCAATTGTCCTAGGATACGTCCTGTCGATGGTACCACATGAATACCTTTGGCAATCGCCTTTGCCAGAACATTCCGGGTTCTGTCTGAAATCGACATATAATCTTTTTGAAGGGTGGTACCGTCCATATCTAGTGCAATTAGTTTTATATCCATGGATTACCCCATTTCTTATTCTTGATATTTTTACTTCTATGTTAACTTTATGGTCATCTTTAGTTTAACATAAGAAAATAAGTATTTCATCAGGTAAGCCTTTACATTTTTTTATTATTTCTTATCGACTTATTACTTAAGGATTTCTTTTTGCAGAATCCGAACCGGTTTGTCCGAAAAGGTCAGGATGACATGTGCTAAACGTCTGATTTCATCTTCATTATGGCTAACGAAAACCACCGTCCGTTTATCCTGCTCCCAAATCTTTGAAAAATCTTCAATCAGCCGGTTTTTTAGTGAACAATCAAGACTGCTAAAAGGTTCATCCATCAGTAGCAATTCAGAAGGATATAGAAAGGCTCGGGCAATCGCAACCCGCTGGCGCATGCCGCCGCTAAGTTCCTGGGGATAATAGTCGCCGACTGTCGCCAATCCGACTAATTCCAGCATCGCATCAATATCCCCTTCATGTGATCCTGGTTTTTTTATCGCTTTTTCGTTAAAAACAAAGCGCAGGTTTTCCCGAACCGTCCGCCAGGGCAACAACCGCGGCTCTTGAAAAATATAGGAGATCGCCTGGGGATTAATGCCTTCAATCATTCCGCTATCTGGCTGTTCCAAGCCGCTGCAAAGATTCAAAAGGGTGGTTTTTCCGGCTCCGGAAGGCCCCAGAATTCCAGTAATCTTATTTTTTTCAAAAGTCAGATTAAAGTCTTCAAAAATAGTTTCTTGCCCATATTTTTTATCCAGATCCTTTATGATAATCGACATTGGTCACCCCCCTTTTGACTATTTCCGATCACTTGGAGGGTAATCTTTTCAATCACCAGGCTGCAGATCACAATCACCAGAGTCCAGGAAAAAAGCAAATCAGTTTCTAAATATATTTTGGCATAATAAAGATTCATCCCGATCGATGGCAGGGCATTGGCTAATACCTCGGCCGTAACGGTGACCTTCCAGCCGAGGCCGATCGCGTTCATCAAGGCTGAAACCGCATAGGGTTTTATCGAGGGCACATAAATATCGCGGATGATCTTTGTCTGCTCAACATTATAAAGCTTGGCCATCTGCAGCAGCTTTTTATCGGTGGCTCTTACTCCCTGCACGACATTTGTCCAAGTTACCGGAAAGCAGATCAGAAAGGTCACCACCAGGGGAACCAGTCCCGAGGCAATCCACAGATTAATCAGAATAATAACCGAAACCACCGGCAGTGATTTGATGGTGCTGACAAATGGATTCATCGTTTCAAAAAAAACTTTGTTGAGCCCGCCCGCCAGTCCTAAAACCAGACCCAGCGCTACCGAAATAAAAACTCCCCCAAATACCCGCAACAGGGTAACACCAATACTGACAAAAAACTCAAAATCCCCAGCCAGGCTAATCACACCTTCCAGGGTTTTAAGCGGCGATGGCAGCACCAGTGGGCTGTTCACCCACCGGGCTGCCAATCCCCAGAGAAGCACCCAAAAAAGCGCCACTCCGGTCTTGCCAATTATTTTTTTTGTCGTTTTACTCCGTTTATTTTCCAAGAATGTAGAAATTTTCACCAGGAACTTTTCCTCCAACAGCTTTTGGTTCGAATCCTGCTAAGATGGTATAATAGTCGTTTAGCGATTGCTGGGCATCCTTAGCGGGAATAAAAACGATATTACAGTTTGGAATTGCCTTCTCGGCCAGTGCCGCATCGGCCATAATTCCGGCAGCGACAATATTTTTAGCGCCTTCGGCGGGATTCTCATTGACGGCATTGACGGAGGCTTCATAGGCTACCATAAATTGCTCCAGCACCTGCGGATTAGCTTCTGCCCAGTCCTTATTGACAACAACCGCGGTCATCTGCAATTGCGAACCATTACTGGCTTCTTCCCAGGCTTTTGATAGATCCACGGCAACTTTGATGGTTGGTTTCTTTGATGTTATGGTGGTCACAAAGGGTTCCGGAATCATTGCGATGGTGGCCTGGCCAGCGGCTAATTGGGTCACGGCTTCACTATGTTCGGCGACATAATTAATGGTGACATCGACCCCTGGGGTTAATCCATTTTTCTCTAACAAATAGTTTAACACATATTCCGGTGTTGACCCCTGTCCGCTGGCAACAATCGTCTTGCCTTTTAAATCAGCGATATTGGTAACGCCGGCGGTTTCATCGGCGACAATATACAATACCCCGAGGGTGTTGACCGATCCCAGAACAACCTGGCCCTCAGTTTTATTAAACAGTACCGCTGCTAGATTGCTGGGCAGTGCGGCAATTTGAAATTCACCGCTGATAACACTGGCGGTCAACTGATCTGGTGCACCGGCCACGGTAAATTCGGTGGTGACATTTTCACCCAGGTCGACGCCGTTAACAATCATTTCTGCCATCCCCATCCCGGTTGGTCCAGCCAGGGTGCCAACCTTTACGGTTTGGGGTTCGGCCGGTTTTGCCTGACAAGCAGTAAAAGCAAGGATCATCACCATCATCAAACCAACCAGTACAAATATTTTTTTCATCTTCATTTTGTTACCCACTTTCTTTTTCATCCATTTAAAATTCTTTTTTTGAGACTGTTAATTTTGAATGTACTTCTTTTAATTTACCCAACTGACCGTTTAACGAATTGATCTGGTTCATATTCCCGCATAAGGTAAGGCAAACAATCGATATCCCCTTATCCGAAAGCGGTAAACCCATCCGGCCAATAACCAAGGCTTGATAGGATGCAATAATCCGGTTAAAATCTTCCTGTACTTCTTTAGGATTTTCTAAAATAGCGGTGAGTACCGCCACGCGTTCGATGATCAACCACTCCTCTCTGATTTCTTATCATAAAAAACAAAAAACTCCCTGTCAAGAACAGGAAGGCATCGAAAATAATCTGCTGATGCAGATTTACATTTTAAACTTATTCCTTCCAAATCAGAACTTCTTTTCTGTCAGGTAAACAGAGACATTCAATTGATTCTATTTTAACATTTATTGCGTTTATTTGAAAGAAAAAGAAGGTGGAAAAATTCGACTTTTGCTTTAAAGGCATTATCAAAAAAAAGATCTTTTTCCTTTAATGAAACGACCATCCAGCTTAATAAACCTATTCGCAAATCAGGCTTTAAAATTCCCGAATCATCCCTCTCTTAAAGGTTTTTTCAGCTTAGATCTAAGGTAATCCCGATCTTACTATGTTATAATCTTAGCAGTAACTATCGCGTCTTAAAAGCCGTGTTCTGGCGCACACGATGGCTGACTCATCATTATTCAAGGAGATCCCATGAAACCAAAAGTAAAACTTCGCCTGCTTTTTTTCGGTATTGTGCTGGCAATGCTTTTTCTGTCAGCACCAATCCTGGCATATGAATCAATTAAAACCAGTGATATTCCCAATTCCAGTGAAGTGAGTGTGAACAATCAGATGATCATCAACAGCTTATCCGAACTTCCTGATGTCGACAATCGTGGTAATATTGGGCAGCAAGTCGTTATTATTTACAAAAATTCCAGCTCCTTTAATGTGCAGAGCCTGTCTTTATCGACCAATCAAATTGCCAGAGGTGAAACCGTATCTGATCGGGTCGATATTCTGGAAGTAAAAAATGATGTCGATATTGATGCATTTATTAAAATGATTAATGAAAACCCCAATGTTTTGGCGGCTGATCGCAATGATATTTTAAAAACCTATTCACTGCCCAATGATCCCTATGTTACCGATGGCAAAGCCTGGCAATTTCAAGCCATCGGCAATGATAAAACCTGGGATCAGGTCACTAATGACCAAACCATTGGGGTGGCCGTTCTTGACACAGGAATAAATACCCGACACCCCGATCTGACCGGCCGCATTATTAGCGGTTATGACTATGTTAGCAAAAGTACCGAAGTGATCGATCAGGACGGTCACGGAACCCTGGTTAGTGGGTTTATTGCCGCTACTGCCAATAATGGTATTGGGCTTTCTGGCGTCGCCGGCACCGCCGATATAAAAATTGCGCCCTACCGGGTCGGCACTAAAGGCCTCTCGGTTGCCAATATTTGTGCTGCTCTAATGGATGCCGCTGATCGCTCCGACATCAAGGTAATTAATATGAGCTACGGCGGTTATGAATACAACACCAGCGAAGCTGCCGCTATTCAGTATGCCAGTGATCGCGGTAAGGTGCTTGTGGCTTCTTCGGGCAATGAAGGCCAATCATCTGATCCAGAATCAGGCTTGTCTTCTTATCCGGCTTCCTACGATGGCGTTATTTCGGTAGCTGCCACCACCCGTTCCAATGACTGGGCCTCTTTTTCACAATACAACGACAAGGTCGATCTGGCTGCCCCCGGTGAAGATGTTTATACCACTTCACTGACTGGCGGTTATACCAATGATAGCGGTACCTCTTTCGCTTCGCCGATCGTTGCCGGTGCCTGTGGGGTATTGCTGGCCGCCAATAGTGAGCTCACTGCCAGCGAGGTAGAAACCGCATTAAAAGCAACTGCCCTGGATCTGGGTGATCCTGGTAAGGATGATTATTTTGGTTATGGTTTAATCCAATTGGATCAGGCTCTTGCCAAGGTAACAACCGATAAACCCTTAGCCGCCTTATATAAAACGCATATTCAAAACCTTGGTTGGGAGAAGGAGTTTAAACGAAACGGTCAACTCAGCGGCACCTCGGGTCTAGGTTACCGTCTGGAAGCGATCAGCATCACCTTGGATAATCCCGGTTATGACGTTGGTGTTTCCTATCGAACCCATATTCAGGATATTGGCTGGCAGGACTGGCGTGATAACGGTGATCTTAGTGGCACCTCAGGCGAAAGCCGCCGACTGGAGGCAATTCAGATTAAACTGTTCGGTGCCGATGCCAATCGGTTTGATATCTATTACCGTACCCATGTCGAGAATTTAGGCTGGCTAAGCTGGGCGGCCAATGGCCAACAATCCGGCAGCTCCGGCTACGGCTACCGGCTGGAAAGCATTGAGATTATGACGGTTCCCAAAGACACTCCTTTTGATACTTCTGGTGATTCGTTTCTCATCAGCCCCTAATGATCTTGTGCAATAATTTAATTTACTGATTTCGTTTAAACATAAAAATATAAAGCCGGTCGGAAATGCTAAATCTCCGATCGGCTTTTTTATTTTGAATTGAATTTTTATTGAATTCGATTTTTATTTATCTTGTCAAACGTTACTCAATCGACTTTAATGATTCTACCATGCTGATCCGTTTAATAATTGGTGTCATCAGAATATTAACGATAAAGGTAAAGGCCAGGGTGAAGACGACCGAGTAAACAAAACTGGTGGGCTCAATACCACGGGCAAACATTGCGATATCGGTTTCGACAGTGTTGATAATAAACCCGTTAAGCAGGACTCCTAAGAATAAGCCGACAACAATTCCGATCGCCGATAGCACGATATTCTCACGGAAAATATACTTATATACTTCCATGTCGTAGAAACCCAGCACCCGGATGGTAGCAATTTCGCGAACCCGCTCGGAAATATTGATATTGGTCAGATTGTATAAGACCACCGCTGCCAGCGCGCCAGCGGAAATCAACATCACCACAACCACAATGCTTAAACTACTGAGACTGTCTGATGACGATTTGACAATATTCCCGGTGAAGTTCACTGCCACCACTCCATCGCGAGCCAGCCAGTCATTGGCAATGGCATTCTCCAGATCGGTGTTGGTGTCGGGAATATTGACGTAGGCCATATTCACTGTCAGCTCTTTGCCAAAGGCCTTTTCATAAACCGCCGGTGACAGATAAAGATAATTTTCCAGATAATTTTCGGTGATCGCCCCTAAAACTACCTCGTGACTTTCATCATCATTGTAGATTCGGATGGTGTCGCCGACCTTCAGCCCCAAACTATTGGCAACTTTTTCTGATAAAACCGCTCCTGCCGCTTCCAGATTAATCGCCGTCCCGGATTTACGATCTTGCAGATGAATAAAATTTTTGATCTGCGCAGCGGTTTCCGGCACAAACATATAGGCGGCCTTGCCATTGCCGGTGCCAGTTTTTTCGATCGTCATTTTAGACTGATGCGCCAGGATATTTTCACTAAAGCGGGGATCATTATCCAATATTTTTTTGAAGTCAGCCTTTTCGGTTAACGTCGCTTCATTCTTTAAGGCCATATAACCATCAAAGACGGTTATGTTTTCAAATTGTCGGGGGATCATTGAGAAGATCGCATCCTGAAGGCCGAAGCCAGCCAGGATCAGGGCAGTACAGCCGGCGATCCCAATCACCGTCATGAAAAACCGACCTTTATAGCGGAGCAAGTTGCGAGCCGTGACCTTTTCAATAAAACCCAGCCGTTTCCAGATAAAGGGAATACTCTCCAGAAAAATCCGTTTTCCGATCTTGGGTGCCTTGGGACGCATCAACTCCGATGGATGTTCCTTAAGTTCATAATGGGTCACGATCAGTGCCGCCGCCACGGTACATGAAATCGCGATGACACAGGAAATGATCAGCGGCATCCAGGGCGGTGCGATGATTAAATCAGGAACCTGATAAAGCAAGCCATAGGCTCCGGCAATTAAATGCGGCAGCGTGTTGATACCAACAATCAATCCAATCAAAGAGCCAATACTGCCAGCCAATAAGGCATAGATAAAAAACTTTGAGCCAATCTGACCATGTCGATAACCCAAGGCTTTCAGGGTACCTATCTGGGTACGCTGCTCCTCCACCATCCGGGTCATGGTTGTAAAGGATACGAGTGCTGCCACCAGTAAAAAGATCAGCGGAAATACCCCGGAGATATTATCAATCCGCTGGGCATCTTCGCCGTAACTGGCATAACCGGGATTATCATCGCGATTGAACAGATACCATTTTCCAAATTCCAGATCATTAATTTTTTGCTCAGCCTTAACCAGCTCATTGGCAGCGTTGGCCAGTTCGGCCTCACCTTCTGCCCGTTTTTTATCCAACTGGGCTTCCCCATCACGGAGTTTTGACCAACCAGCATCGAGTTGGTTTTGGGAGTCAATCAGGGTATTCAGCCCTTCTTTCCGACCCGCCTCAAAGGCGGCGATTCCAGCCGCGAGCTGCTTTTCGCTGTCAGCCAGAAGCGCCCATCCAGCCTTCAACTGGTTTTCACCATCGATCGCTGCCTGGGCCAGCGCGGCTTCGGCCTGAGGCAGGCTTGTTTTTAATTCGGCCAACTGATTAATCATCTCCGTCAATTGAGCCTGAAAGGCATAAATAGCCTCAAGACCCTGCTGGATCTCGCCTTTTCCTGCGTAAGCCTGAGCTAAACCGACTTCAAGCTCAGTAATCTGGCTGTTAATTTCAGCTAATTGGGTTTGCAGCTCCGCCAGCTGAGTCGGATAATCTGGGGCGGCAGGATCGAGACTCTCAATTTGGGCTTGTAGTTCGGCTCTGAGGGCGGTCAGATTAGTTAATCCTACTTGACCCTGGGCAATCTGCTTTTCCAGCTCGGCCATCTGGGCTTGTAGTTCCGGCAACTGGCCGGAGGGATCCTGAGCTTCCATTTGCGCGATGCCGTTCTTTAAATCGGCAATGCCTTGACGCAGGGTTTCCAGTTGAGCCTCCCCCTTTGCCAATTCCTCTTTTAAGGTATCCGCCCCACGAATCAGATCAGCCTCACCCTGAATGATCTGGTTGCGGGCCTCGGTAAGCTGTGCCTGGGTGCTGGCAATGGTTGTCTTGTATTCATACCAACCGGCACTAAGGGCGGCCTCACCGTCAATTAACTGGTTTCTGGCATCAATTAAACTGGCCTCTCCCTGGGCAATCCCCTCATTAAACTGGCTCACCCCATCATTATACTTGGCTCGGCCCTTATCCAGTTCGGCCTGAGCCTTAAGCAAAATATCTTGATGATTGATTTCCAGCTGCAAAAGACCGACGGCTTCCAATTGTTTTTCCAGGTTAGCAATCACTTCGTCGTAGTCATCAGAAAATGGGTAAATCCCGTCGGTGGTAGCCTGAGACAAGAGATACACCTCAGTAAACCGCTCAAAGGCAAAATTCTCGGTGGCAATAAAACCATAGTAATCGACGGTACCCCGACCGACCGAGGTGCTCCCCCGCTCAATCGAGACAAACTGAGGCGATCTGACAAAACCGACGATCGTGAACTGATCCCCTTTAATCGATTCGGATAGGGCTTTATCGCCAAGCTCCGGTGATAACTTAATCGTTTCGCCGAGCTGGTAAATATGGCTGGAAACGCCCATCCCCTGATCTTCCTGGGGCTTCTCCAGCAGCATTTCGCTGGCGTTTTCGGGCAACCGCCCGGCCACTAGCAGCGGTTGATTCAAGGCCTGATCCTCCTTAAAGGCCATCAGCTTGATGACCGGCCGTTTATCGCCCCGCTCAATGATCACGTCGGCCGAATAGCTGGGCATTACGGTCGCCACTCCGGGGGTATTCTGAATGGCATCGACATCTGCCGGCAAAAAACCGTAGGTGGAGACCAAGCGCATATCCATCAGCTGCTGGTTTTGATAATAATCACTGACTGTATATTTCATGCTCGGGCCAGTTGTTTTAACCCCGACAAAAAAGCAGATGCCGAGCGCAATGATGGCAACAATCGATAAAAACCGATTGAGCGATTTTTTTATTTCTCTAAATGTGTCTTTCTGCAAAGCTTTCATTAATATGTCCTTTACAATAAAATTAATTCGTTTGCGCTGCTACTGTTGATTAATTACTGACATCTTTGGGAAAAAGCCCTGTTTGCTGTCGGATGCTATTAGCTAAGCGCAGATTGTTTTAATATTTTATCATCTTTTGTTTAAGAAAACCCCCATTCCCAGCTAAAGTAATCCCTTGTGATCATTAAATACTGATATATTCTGCCATCGTAATCAAGGCGATTATTTTTTCCTTCACGGGAATTCCGGTTAATTTTGTTAAGGCTTCCGCATAAATATTGATCTGAATTTCATAGCCCTTGATTATTTCTTGCCGCTGACGGGGATCTTTAAAATAATCGGTCTTATAGTCGATAATTACCCATTTATTATCTTCCATAAAGGCACAGTCAATGATCCCCTGAACAATAATTTTTTCCGGGATATCGACCCATTCTGGCCGAATTTGTGCTGGCGCATAAGCATAGTTAAAGGCGATTTCCCGTCTGACTTGTTCGGCTGACAACAGCCTAATCCCCAGCGATGAGGTATAAAAGCTGCTCAATTTTTCAACACTGACCGTTCTGGCCAATGCTTCCGGCAGAAATTCTTTGTCGATCAGGACTTCAATTTCCCTGGTCAGATATTTTTTTAGAAATAGTGGCAAGGCCGACTCGTCATTGTTTAATAATTCGGCTCGGATCGGGGCTAAATCGACCAGCTCCAGCAACAGGTGGAGCGCCGATCCCCGTTGGGCAGCCGTGAAATCGGTCTGTTTTTGTTCTAAAAACTTCGGTTTCTCCTGCTTTTGTGAAAGCCTCCTGATTGTTTGCCGCTGATCGGTCTGATCGCTTTTGTGATAATCTTTGATTTCAGTCACACTCATCTTATTGGGGAGTTCGTTCGCTGCTCTGGCTGGATAAGAAAAATTAAGGCGCTGCTGAATGGCCTCCCGATCAGCCTGAGAAATAGCGATTGTAAGCTTTTCTGGCTCTGCCTCAGGATTCTCTCTCCCCGGGTCGACCGCTGGCGCCTGAGTGACGCGATCCCTTGGCCCGTCCACTTCCGCTTCTAATATTAACTGATCGAGCCGATGGTAAGCGATCCTAAAATCCGCCAACTGCAGCTCAGCTTGCGCCGGATCCCGGCCAGCTAATAGACCCATCATCACCCAGTCTAGCAGACTGGCAGCATTGAGAAGATGGTACTCATCCGGTTCATTATGCCATTTTTGCCAGGCTTTATCGCGGTTTTTTATCGTCCCGACAATCACCAGCTTTTCTTCGGCCCGAGTCATTCCGACATACAGCAGCCGCATTTCTTCGGAGAGCATTTCTAGATTGCTCTGCGCCTTGCAGACCTCTTTGGCCAGTGAATTATGTTTATAACGTTTTTCCAAATTGACATAGTCCGGACAGATTCCCAAATCCTTATGAAATAACACCTGATCGTAATTACTGCGCTTATTAAAGCCTTTCCCAGTTCCAGAAAGAATAACGATCGGAAATTCCAGCCCCTTGCTTTTATGAATCGTCATCAGCCGCACCACTGCCTGATGATTACCGACCATCGCTGGTGGCGAAATATCCTGTTTATGTTTTTTCATGTTTTCGACAAAGCGGATAAATTGATACAACCCTTTAAGCGTCGATTTTTTATAGTCGCCAGCTCGCTTCAACAAGATTCGCAAATTGCACTGCCGCTGCTGTCCGCCGGGAAGGGCACCGACAAAGGCATAATAACCGGATTCCAGATAGATTTTCCAGAGGAAATCTTCCACCGGCATCAGCTTGGATTGGTATCGCCAAGTGGTCAATTTTTGATAAAAAAGCGCTAGCTTTTTCGACAATTCGTCACATTCCTGCTGACAATAGGCTTCTACCGCCTGATAAAAAAATCCCTGAGGGTGGGCAATCCGCAGCTGGGTACATTCGGTGGTGGTAAAATTGCCAATCGGTGAAGTCATGATGCTCAGTAGCGGCAGATCCTGATGCTGGTTATCCATCAGATTTAGCAGGTTTAGAATCATCGTGATTTCTAACGACTCGTAGTAATTGGTGCCACCATCAAAATAGGTGGGAATCCCCATTTCACTAAAGACCTTGAGATAGACTTCCCCGCGTCCGGCGACACTCCGCATCAGCACCCCAAAATCGCCATAGTTGATGACTCGCTCCTGATTATTTCGGGTATCAAAAAAAGTGGTTCCTACCAGTGATTGAATCTTTTTAGCGACAAACCGGGCTTCTACTTCAAGTGCACTTAAATCTTCCTGGTCTTCCGCGTCAAAGGCTAGCAGGTCATCGGCTTCCTGTTTTTGTACATCAATAATATCGATCTCTGTTTTTTGATAGGGTCCTTGATGGGGCAAGCCCTTATTAAGCCGCGCCTGTTGGTCATAATTAATTTCCCCCAGGCCGGCACTCATGATCTTTTCAAAAATGGCGTTGACCGCATTGATCACCCCCTGGGCAGAACGGAAATTTTGATTGAGGGTCACCAGACTGTTCTTGGGGTTTCCATCCTTAGCAAAGCTTTCATACTTGCCGATAAAGATGGTCGGATCGGCCAGCCGAAATCGGTAGATGCTCTGTTTAACATCCCCGACCATAAAATAATTATCATCGCGGACAATCAGCTTTAGGATGGTTTCCTGCATTTCATTAGTATCCTGATATTCGTCCAGAAAAATGTAACGATAGCGTTGGCGAACCTCATTGGCGACTTCCGGATCCCTTAGAATTTTAAGCGTCAACTGTTCCAGGTCATTGTAATCGACCAAATTTTTCTGGGCTTTTTTAGCCTGAAAGGCGATCCAGAATTTCTGAGTCAATCTCACCAAGTCAGCCATCGGTTTTTTTAGATCTCTTAACTCCCGAACCATTTCATCGATATTGATGGCAAAGCGTTTCTGTAGTTTGACGATACTGGTTTTGGCTTCATCGCGATATTTTTTGATCTGCTCATTGTGTTGCTTATCCTGTTTGGCAGCTCCTTTAAAGCGCTCGTAACTCAGGTTTTTCAAGTCTTCCAGTCCCTGTACCAGATCGCTGTGGATCGCTTCTTTAAGTGTTTTAAGCATTTGTAGCTCGTTTTTCATCTGCTCATGGGTTTTCTCAAAACCGGCCGTGTCGCTAACTTGACTGGCTTTGATGGCTGAATCGATGGCGCCCTCAAGCTCAGTTTCTATTATTCTTTTTAGAGCGCTTCCCCACACCGAGGCTAGCAGGCTTTTTACATCGCAATCAAACAGCGCTAAAGCCTGGCGGCACCAAGTCTCGGGGTTGGGCTGGGTGGCCAGAAACCGATACAGGCTTTCAACCGTGTCTTTTAAGGCCTGATCATTTTTATTACCACTGTATCTTTCGATTAGATCGAGGAAGTCGATCGACTGTTGATCTTTTTCCTGATCTTTTTCCTGATCCTGATCCAGTTGATCCGGGCTATTCCTCGTGATCGCCTGCTGGTATTCGTCTTCAAAAACCTCTTCCAGGGTTTCTTTGAGCATCAGCGCGATTTCGGTATCATTACCAATGGCAAAACCGGGGTCAATGTCACCCTTATGAAAATACTGGCGTAAAACGCCCAGGCAAAAAGAATGAAGGGTCGAAATCGAGGCACCTCCTAAGATATTCATTTGCTTCATTACAAAGCTACGGTCATTTTCGGGATTTTCCAGTTCTTTGGCCAGCGCCTGACTGAGCCGATTCTTCATTTCGCCGGCCGCTCCCCGGGTAAAGGTTAGAATCAGCAGTTCATCGACGCCGACCTTTTCTTCAAGGATAATGCGAATAATTCGCTCAATTAGCAGGGCTGTTTTGCCTGAACCAGCGGCGGCTGAAACCAGCATGTTGGTTTTACGGTTTTCGATCGCTTTTAGCTGATCACTGGTCCATTTCATCGGTTACTCCTTCCTCGATTAATCTAAAAAACTGGTCTTTCTTCATTGCTGCTTTGAGCACCTCATAGCCGCCCCGCGTGATTGCCTCATCAAACTGGCAGATACCCTTGTAATCGCAATACTGGCAGGCATAGTCATGACCTTTTTTATAGGGGCGGACTTTAATATCGCCCTCATAAATGTTTTTAATCTGACGAATCACGGTTTTTCGGACATAGTCGATGATGCCCACAAATTCGTCCTGGTTTAACATAAATTCCGACCGGTAAACCGGCAGGATATCTGACCTTTTGCCAGCGGCGTCATGATCCATAGCGGCGATGACCTTTTCATCATCAAGCAGCAGACCATTAAGCTTAAAGGACTTATTAATGACAGCCTCGACATTCTCACCAAAATCCAACCGCGGCATCGGATCATCGACATAAAAGTAGAAGGTTCCGCCCGGCAGGATATCCTCAGCATCAATAACAGTCATGGCACCATCGAGATACACCAGCAATTGCAGTGACAGGCCATAATAAATATCGTCATAACCCAGCTTCTTGCTACCGGTTTTATAGTCGATCACCTTGACCCAGCTTTGACCATCTTTTTGATAGAGATCCAGCCGGTCAATTTTCCCATAAATCTTGACCTCACCCAAGTTTGCATCCGGCAGGCTTAACTCCTGCTCAAAGCAGAACTCGGTGGCCTGGGGTTCAAAATCGCCGGCACAGAGCTGGGCAACCAATATATCAATCGATTTTTTCCCGACCCGTTCCAGTTTTTTTCCCAGATACTGGTTTTGTCCGGTACTGTTAAAGACATTGGTTTTTATCTGCGGCAGACAGCTTTCCATCACCCCTTCTAGCAGGGTATCCCGCTGATTTTTAGGCAGGGTACGCAGATTCAATTTTTGTTGGTGGACTTCCCGAAAAAATCCGTCAATCAATTGATGGAGCAAGGTACCGATTTCCGGGGCGGCAATATTATAAACGGGCCGGCTCTCCGGTTTTAAACCGTATCTGACATAGTGCGAAAAGGGACATTGTCGGTAGGTTTCCAAGCGGGTAATACTGGTCCGCAGGTTTTTGCCGTAAAGCACTGCGGCTTCCGAACCCGTCATGGCTTGAGAAACCCCGCTATAGTTTAGGGCTTCTGTCAGATTACCAATCATTTGTTGGTAATCCGAGTTGTTTTGATACCAGTCCCACACCGCTGCCCACAGCGCCTCTTGCTGGTCTTGAACCGCCCCGGCCGCGGTCCTCTTATCGCGAAGATGGCTAATCAGATGCCATAAAGTCGCATCGGGACTACTGAGGCTATTCCAGAATGCTGCCACCCCATCGTTAAGGGTTGATACAATCTCGATCGTCGGAAAGATTCCCAGAATTTGACTCAGCAGAATGCTGGGCTGCTGGCTGTTGCCTTCCATGTCGGCTAAAGCCCAATGAAGATCCAAACGAGATTTAGGTTTAGATAACAGATCATAAACCAAAAATCGTTCCTGATCCATTTGAAAACTGCGATTATTTTGCAGCCGGATCTGGTGGGCGCCGAGAATCTGTCGTTCCAGATCTGAGAAAAGGTTGGGCTCGGTGCCAGTTCCCGGAATTTTCCCTTCGTTTAAGCCAAAAACAATCAATACCTCAAAAGCCGAGCTACGGCTCCGCCGTAAATCGGTGATACTGACATAATCCCGATAGGGTGGAATGATTCCCAGTCGATAGCCCTGAAATCCACTCTTTAAAATCCGCAGATATTCTTCACTAGTCACTTCATCATTTCCCATTGTTTCAACAATCTGATCAAAGACTTCCATTAAGATATTCCAGATCTGGTGGTAGATTTCCATCGCTTCATAATTACCGGATTCAGAAAGCTGTTCCACCAGAGTCGCTATTTTTTCTGGTGTTTCAATCACCACCAGAAATTCATAAAGCGCCCTGGTATAATCCTGACAGCTTCGGCCAATCTTCATCGCCGCTTTTAGCTGGATCAGCGGCGTGATCAGTCTAAGCCGTAGTGCATTAAGGATATCCAGCTCCAGCGCCGGGTTTTGGCTGATTTTGGTAAATTCCTTTTCCCATTGTTTGCCGCGGATGCCAAACTCCAGCGCATAGTTTTCCAGATCTTCGCATTCTGACAGGCTAATCGGTGAAAATCCGGTTTTAACAAAACCAAAGATATCATCAAAACGGTAATTATTCTGGATCGCCTCTAAGGCCGTCACAACCGCCTCGACCAGATGATTATCGCCAATGGCGCGCAGATCATCCATAAAATAGGGGATATGATACTGGGCAAAAATGCGCTTAATGATGCTGCCATACTCTTCCAGATCGCCAGCCAGCACCACCATATCCCGAAAGGACAGCCCTTCCTCCCGGATCAGCGCCAGAATTTTTCGGGCACCCATTTCGACCTCTTCCCAGCTATTCTGGCATTGGGTCAGGCTGATATTATTTACGGCTTGCTGGTATTCCAGCTTGGGATAGGCAAAGAGATTCGCTTCCAGATGGGCAAGCTCTAAACTTTTTTGATTCTGCTGATTGTTTTGATTGCTTTGATTCTTTCGGGATATTTTTTCCACTTTAAATGAAACCCCAGCTCTCGCTCCGATATCTTTAATGGATGCCATGGTATTGGCTGTTAATAAAAAAACTTCCTGATCCCGTGCTGAGGAATCCGGATCCCAGGGCAGCGCAATATGGATTTCCTTGACCGTTTCAACCAACTGTCCAATCATCCGATAATCCTGGGCTGAGAAATTCTGAAAGCCATCTATCCAGATTTGACTGTTTTTTAGAAACGTTGCCGAAGCTATCTTTTCACTGACAAAATTGCGAAAGTCTTCTTCATCCTTACGGTCGTTTCCCAACAATTCCTGAAAACGGCTATAAATTTTTATGACATCTCCAAGTTTTTGGGGCATGATGCCATGACTTAGTGTCTTTCTGGTTTCTTCCAAATCTTTAGGGGCAATCTCATTTTGTTTTAGTTCAGCAATCAGATCTGAAATACTGATCAGAAAACCGGGCTTTTTAACACTGGAACGGTATATGGTCAATTGTTCCTGAATGTCCCCGAGGGTTTTTTGGAGCAGCATATTTTTGCCGTGGCTATCCATATAGGTCTTAGTAAGCCCACCAGTTTCCTGGAGCACCCGGTTACCCAGCCGTTTGGGACTCAGCACTTCGACATCAAGCAGCCCGTCCAGTTGATTATACTTAATCAAGGCTTCTTCGGCACCCAGGGTAAACTGTTCCGGAACCATTAAATAGAGTTTTTCTTTGCCCGCATCCAGCGCCGCGCCGATCTGCTGATAAACCGCCTCACTCAACACCTGAGATTGCCGGCCAACGATCATTGTAATTCCCATCGGGTTTTCCTTTCTAATTCTTTACATCACTGATTATCGACTATTTTAAAAAATCACCATCCCTTTTTTAAAAGATGGTGATCAAAACTGTCGATAAAGAATACAGTAGTACCGACAATTGGTCGGTACGGTAGCCCTACGGTAACCCTTGTTATACGGTCATCAGTCCTACTTTTTTACGCACCTTTGAGAGGGTTCTCCAGGCAATCTGGGAGGCCTTTTCGGCGTGCACATGCATGATCTGCTCCAGATAAGCCTTTTCGCCCAGCAGCCGATGATACTCATTTTGAACCGGCAAGAGGGTATCAGCAACGGTTTCGCCGACGGCCAATTTGAAATCGCCATAGCCCTTACCATCAAATTCGCGGGTGATCTCTTCGAGGCTTTTTCCGGTGGCACAGGCATAGATTTCCATTAAATTAGAAACCCCAGGCTTTTCTTCGCGATTATGATAAACGGCCATATCTGAATCGGTGACTGCCCGTTTAAACTTTTTGACAATCGTTTTAGAGTCGTCCAGCAATGAGATATAAGCATTGGCATTTTCATCCGACTTGGACATTTTCCGATCCGGTTCCTGAAGACTCATAATCCGCGCCCCAGACTCGCCAAAATACGCTTCCGGCACCTTAAATACATTGCCAAAATTTTGATTAAAACGAATCGCAATATCCCGAGCCAGCTCAACATGTTGGCGCTGATCATTGCCGACCGGGACTAAATCGGTTTGATAAAGAAGAATATCGGCAGCCATCAGCACCGGATAGTCAAAAAGCCCAACCCGGATATTTTCACCCTGCTTTTGGGATTTATCTTTAAATTGGGTCATCCGGCTGAGTTCCCCCATATAGGTTGAACAATTTAAAATCCAGGCCAGTTCTGAATGCTCCGGTACCATCGATTGCACATAGAGAATCGATTTTTCCGGATCAATGCCCAGGGCTAACAGCAAAGCTATCGATTCATAAGTCCGTCTGCGTAAGTCGGCGGGGTTTTGGGGCATTGTGATGGCATGCAGATCGACCACGCAGAATAGACTGCGATAGTCTTCCTGCATTTTTACCCAGTTTTTCATCGCGCCAAAGTAATTTCCGATCGTAAAGGTTCCCGACGGCTGGATGCCACTGTATACTATTTTTTTTACTGGTGCTTCGGTTGTCATATTTACTCCTTATTTTAATGGCAGTTGATTCGTTAAAGCACTAGCAACTGCCAGAATTGCCTTTTTTTGCATTGTAAAACTTTAGGATAATTTCAATTGTGTCATTTCCAAGGCATCACAATCGATTTCTAATTCTTTAATCATTCGCTCAAAAATATCATAATCGGCAGTAGTCAAAATCTGGGTTCTACCTAATTCTTCCTGGGTATTATAATAGTTAAACTCCGTCAGATGTTTGTTCAACTGCCTGACCAGGCCATTGGCCGGGTTAATCAGCTCAAGCTCCGGGTACATCTGCCGGATCGTTACCGCCACAATCGGAAAATGGGTACACCCCAGTAACAGTTCTTCGATGATGATCCCTCTCTTGATGCCTCTTAATAAAATCGGTTCGACCGCTTCTCGGATATTATTTTTTAAAATTTTTAAATCACCCTGGCCATCGTTTATGACCTTGGCGAGGGTATGGGTTCCCTGGGCTATATACTCGACATCGCGGGTCCAAAGCTCTAGTTCCTTTTCATAACCACGGTTTTTAACCGTAGCCGTGGTCGCAATCAGCCCAACCAGACCGCGATCACGCCAGTTCAGGGTTTCCTGTACACCGGCTTCGATGACGCTAAACAGCGGCACCTGGGCGCTCAGTTCGACAATCAACGAAGAAAGCGTATTACAGGCTAAAACCACGGCTTTAACCCCCCTATTTTCCAATTCACTGATAATGGTATTGGCCAACAGGATCAGCTCATCATTTTCGCGTTCACCATAGGGCATTCGCATTGAATCGCCAAAATAGAGATAATCTTCATTGGGCAGTCGCTGCTGGAGTGCTTTTAGCACGGTAAAACCGCCGATGCCCGAATCAATGACACCAATTGGTCCATTGTGGTTCATCAGCTTACTGCTTTCCTGATTGATCACGAAATACGATTCCTTTTTCCTCACTCATCTCATCAATGATTGCCAATGATTCCAGCGCGATTCCCTGTTGACGGATTAATGCTCCGCCCTCCTGAAATCCTTTTTCGATGGCAATACCCACCCCCACCAGGCTAGCACCGGCCTGATTGATTAACTCGATTAAAGCTTCAGCCGCCTTCCCATTGGCCAGAAAATCATCGATAATTAAAATACGATCGGTTGGACTTAAGTATTTTTTTGAGACCATAATTTTATAGGCTTGCTGTTTGGTATAGGAATAGACATCACTGGAATAGATTTCCTCGTCTAAATTGAGTGACACATACTTTTTCCCAAAAACCACCGGACAATAGTCAAAATATCTGGCCGTGCTGGTCGCAATGGCAATCCCTGATGTCTCAATGGTCAGGATTTTATTGACTCCCTCTCCGGCAAAGCGTTTGGCAAAAGCCTTTCCCATTTCTTCAAACAGCGCTACATCCAACTGGTGATTTAAAAAAGAATCCACCTTGAGGATTCCCTGGCCTTTGACACGACCTTCTTGTCTGATTTTTTCTTCTAATAATTCCATTGACTGCTCCTTCGTATCCTAATCGAATTATTATAACATACTCTTGTGGATAAAGAAAAGCGGGAATTTCTTCCCGCTTTCATTCACTCAATCTGATTATTCTTTTTCTTTTTGTGCTGCGGCGATGACTTTCTCCGAAATAACCATCGGAGCTTCTTCATAGCGGACAAATTCCATCGCGAATTCGCCTCTAGCCTGGGTCATCGAGCGTAGCTCGGTGGCATATTTGAACATTTCTGCCAGCGGTGCTTCAGCTGAAATGCGCTGTTTTCCGCCTGATGCTGATTCCATTCCCATAATTCGACCGCGTTTTTTGTTTAAATCACCCATGATGTCACCCATGTATTCTTCGGGGACGGTGATGTCAATATGATAGATCGGTTCTAAGATCACTGGAGTGGCTTCTTTCATACCTTTTCGGTAAGCTGCTGTGGCAGCCATCTTAAAGGACATTTCGTCGGAGTCAACAGCATGGTAGGATCCGTCATAAAGTGTTGCCTTAACGCCGGTGACCGGATAGCCAGCCAGTACCCCTTCTACCATACATAATTCCAGACCTTTTTCAACGGCTGGAATGAAGTTTCTGGGAACAGCTCCACCAACAACCTTATCGACAAACTGGAATGGTGCATTCGGATCAATGCCTGGTTCAAAATCAACCCAGACATGGCCAAACTGACCGCTGCCGCCGGATTGTTTTTTGTGTTTTCCTTCAGCAGTTGCTTTTTTCTTGATGGTTTCCCGATAGGGTACCTTCATATCAACTAAATTAACGTCAACCCCAAACTTCTGTTTTAACTTCTGAGAAATAATTTCCAGATGCATTTCACCCAAACCAGATACCAGGGTTTGTTTGGTTTCCTTATTACGGCTTACTGTCATGGTTGGATCTTCTTCCACCAATCGATGCAGGCCGGTGGCCAGTTTATCAATATCAGCCTTTGTTTTCGGCTCAATCGCCATTGCGATAATTGGTTTTGGTAATTCAATTTTATCGAATACAATCGGTGACTTGGCGCTGGTTAAGGTATCACCAGTAACTGTATCACTCAATTTAGAAAAGGCTCCGATATCTCCCGCTTCGAGTTTTTCAACCTCGATCTGTTTGTTTCCGCGAAGAACGTAGATATGATTCGCTTTTTCTTTGACTTCCTGGGTGGCATTATATATTTCCACGGAATGATCTAAAACCCCTGACATCACTTTAAAAATTGACAACTTGCCTACATAGGGGTCAGCAATGGTTTTAAATACTAGTGCCGAAAATGGCTCATTGTTAGTGCATTTCCGTTCGATTTCTTTTTTATCGCGGGGATCCTTACCGACCTCAAATTTTCCTTCTCCTGGTGACGGAAGATACTCGATAATCATATTTTCAAGGGTTTCAACACCAATGTTCAGGGTTGCTGAGGTACACAATACTGGCAGCAACTCGCCGTCAATAACGCCTTTGCGAATACCACTGTGAATTTCATCCCGGGTTAATTCTTCGCCTTCAAAATACTTATCCATCAGGGCTTCGCTGGTTTGAGCCACTGATTCCATAATCATGTCTCGATAGGGTTCTAATTCTGCTTTCATCTCTTCTGTGATGGCTACATCAAAACAACGGTTATCTTTTCTTTGGCTACCGGTCATATCAACGATGTTGACAACACCATTCATCGCTTCACCTTCACCCATTGGTAATTCAAATGGCACAACCTTATTGCCAAAGGTTTCTTTTAATTCGTCCATGACCTTTGCAAAGGTAGCATTTTCTCTGTCCATTTTGTTGACAACGATAAAGGCCGGAATATTAGCCTTTTCTAAAAGTTCAATGGCTTTCTCAGTTCCAACCTGAACGCCTGACAGCGCATCGACAACGATAATCACTGCATCGGCTACTCGAAGTGCCGCGTAGGCATCGCCAATAAAATCAAAATAACCTGGTACATCAATAAGATTGATCTTATGTCCACCAAATTCTAAAGGAATAATAGCTGACGAAATCGAAAACTCTCGTCTCTTTTCTTCTGGATCAAAGTCTGACAGGGTATTCCCCTCGTCAATTTTTCCCATACGATCAACGGCACCTGCATTAAATGCCAATGCTTCAGTCAAGGTTGTTTTTCCGCTCCCACCGTGACCTAGTATAAGAATGTTACGGATGTTCTTTGTTGGATACGTTTTCATGCTGTTTCCCCCTCGCTTATTTTGCC
>JAHIQT010000214.1 GCA_018903255.1 Bacillota bacterium
GTTTTTGTCCATAAAATTGCCGGTGCCAAGGCCGAAGCGGGAGCCAGCTTAGATGAAGTCAAAGCAACTGCCGAAAAGGTCATTGCTAACGTCCGTACCATGGGTGTGGCGCTAAAGGCTTGTACTGTTCCAGCAGCTGGAAAACCAGGCTTTGAACTGACCGAAGATGAAATGGAACTGGGGATCGGCATCCACGGCGAACCGGGAACCGAACGTAAACCAATCCAGACGGCTGATGAAATCGTGGATTACCTGATGGAACGGATCTTAAAAGATATGGATCCTAAAGCGGGTGACGAAGTAGCGGTCATGATCAATGGCGCTGGCGCAACTCCACCAATGGAACTCTATATCCTTAATCGTCGGGTCCAACAAATTTTAGCTGACAAGGGCATTAAAGCATTTAAAACCTTCGTCGGCGATTACATGACCTCGATCGATATGGCCGGCGCATCAATCACCTTATTAAAACTCGACGCCGAGCTAAAAGATTTATTACTCGCTCAAGCTGATACCATCGGCTTCAAAATGTACTAAAATTTCGCGATACTACTTGGTAAGCACTCCGCTAACGTACCGACCAATTGTTAATCTGTTGTTCGCTGCGGAATCGGACAGGCTACGCCGTGTCCGCTCCGATGCGAACAACATGATGTAACAATTGTCGGTACTTAGTTTGGTGTTAACTTCAGGTTTTTTAGAGTATTAATTGAGAAGAACATAGAAACGAGGAAAATAAATGGCAACAAAGGCAGAAGTGCTGGATTTTATCCGGATTTATGCGGATAAGATGGCAGAACATCGACAAGAACTGACTGATTTAGATCAGGCCATCGGTGACGGTGACCATGGGATTAATATGAGCCGGGGATTTAAAGCGGTAATCGAGAAATTACCGACGGTTTATGATAAAAATATTGATGATATTTTAAAAGCTGTGGGGATGACTCTGGTTTCTACTGTCGGCGGGGCTTCCGGGCCACTGTACGGCACCGCCTTTATGAAAGCCGGGGCAGCCGTTAAAGGCAAGGAAGAATTATCCGATGAGGATTTGATTCTGGCTTTTGAGGAAGCGGTCGGTGGGATTCAGTTGCGGGGCAAAGCGGTAGAAGGTGAAAAAACCATTTTAGATAGCATGATTCCGGCGATCAACGCGATTAAAGCAAGTATTGCTGCAGGTAAATCGATGACTGAAGCCCTGGTTGAAGCGGAAGCGGCAGCCTGGGATGGGGTCGAATATACGAAAAGCATCATTGCTACTAAAGGCCGAGCCTCTTATCTGGGTGAACGCAGCATCGGGCATCAGGATCCCGGTGCCACCTCGATGGCTTATGCTTTTCAGGCAGCTAACGAAGTCGCAGCGAAGGCAGGTAATTAAGCAATGGTCGGAATTGTAGTTGTTTCACACAGTCATAAAATTGCCGAAGGGGCAATGGAGCTGGCTAAACAAATGGCACCAGAGGCCAGAATCGCCGCCGCTGGCGGGATGGAAGATGGCAGCATCGGTACCGATGTTTCCAAAATAATCACTGCTATTGAATCGGTTTCGGAAGGCGATGGGGTGGTGATTCTAGTCGATCTCGGCAGTGCCGTGATGAGCTCAGAAATGGCCATCGAAATGCTTCCTGACATCAGCCAGGTTAAAATTATTGATGCGCCAATTGTCGAAGGAACGATCTTTAGTTCCGTCGAGGCATCGATCGGCTCATCCTTTGACGAAGTCGTCGAAGTGCTGGCTGGAGCAAAAGCCTATAAAAAATTCTAGACACGATCAAATCATCAAAAACACCCCGGGTAACCGGGGTGTCTTTTTGTATAAAACTTTTGTCGAGAAGATGAAGAGTTTTTACGAAATATGATGAAATTTGTGAGCAATTGTGTTATACTGCTTTTAAATAATATCACGAACGCATTCAAAGCTCAAAGCATCGTTGCCAGAGCGGGTCACCATATGAAAGGAGAATGATCATGGATCCAGTTACTTTAAATGCCGTCGGGACTCAGGCTACGGCCGCGTCCTTGTCAAAAAAAGTCGATGCGGTTACTGTTAAACCGACCGGGGATAGCGTCAATGCTCAGAACGCTGCCAATCAGGCGAATTCTTACTACAAATATGACACCATGGAACTCAGTCGGGAATATCTCGGGTATCGGATGAAGAGCGATAATAGTAACGTCAACAGCGATACCGATCAGAATAATTCGATCGTTGATCAGAAATTCTCACGGATCGATCCGGATGAAGAAGAAAAACGCGAACAAAAGGAAACCAAAAGCCAGAGTGCTGATTCAGATGAAACCGAAGACGAGAAGGTTTCTGGTAATAAGCTGGGTGGCTATACCAGTTCTGAATTAAAGGGTTTGGTTTTTTCCGGCAAGATTACAGTGGCGACTTACAATGCCGAGGTTAAAAGCCGCCAGGATGATGCGCAGCCAACTGAGCCAGTGCTTCGAAAAACGGACATCGGTCAGTCTGCCAGAAAAATGTCAAATAGTATTTTCTAGTACATTAAGCGCCAGACATAATATCGCAAAAAGAAGCGTAAACCCGGATCTCTATCATCCGGGGGGGAGGCTTCTTTTTTTGTGCGCGTCGATAGCTGCGATAGTAATGATACGGCCTGTCAAAGTTAGCCGGAGCTAATGACAGCGGCACTTTTGTAGCTTACCGCTGTCGGAATGGCAACACCAGCAGTTTAACAATAAGCTATGCTTAAGCGGTCGATCGTGACTTTTAGCTAGCTGTCTATTAGATAATCTGTTCTTTAATGAGGATATCAACGATATGTGGGTCGAATTGCGTCCCGGCACAATCAATCAGTACTTGTTTTGCTTTTTCTGCAGAGAGACCATTTTTTCGGTAAGGTCTTTTCGCAGTCATGGCGTCATATGCGTCAGCAATGCTGATGATTCTTGATTCGATGGGAATTTCAGTACCTTTGATTCCGTTTGGATAGCCATTTCCATCCCATCTTTCATGGTGACTCAAAACACCTTTGGCAATGTTAGAAAATTCATTGGTTGCCGTCAGCATCCGATAGCCGATTGCGGGATGCTTTTTGATTTCGTTATATTCTGCTTCTGTTAACCGTCCCGGTTTTTCAAGGATTTCTCCAGAAACGATGATTTTACCGATATCGTGTAATAAGCCCAAAGTTGCAATGTCATCGATCGTATGCTGAGAGAGACGTAATGCTTTGGCTATTTTAACCGCTAGTTCTTTAACCCGTTGCGAGTGGCTTTCTTCCCGTGGACTTTTTTCATACAGGGTTTTAAGGATCGTCTTGATGGTTAAGCCACGAACACCCTGGCTTTCGCTAATTTTTCTTTTATACATGTATTCTTCAGCATTTTTGAAAACATCCTCAAAACTGATGGTAGAGTCTGTTTTTGTATCCCAGCCAAAAGCGATCGATAGGATACCCTTGCTTGTTTCTAATTGACTGATAGCATGATTCATGCGATCGACAATTATTTGGGCCTGGTCTGAGGTTGTTTGTGGCATCAGAATTACAAACTCGTCGCCACCCCAGCGGGCAGCGATATCATCGGCTCTTAGATAGGTTTTAAATAAACTAGCTGTTAGTTTTAATAAGATATCACCCTGATGATGGCCAAAGGCATCGTTTGTCAGCTTCAGGCCATTTAAATCGGCCATGATGATGGTAAGTGGATAGCTTCTTGGTGTATCAAGCCGTAAAATTTCCGCTTCAAAAAATCGTCGATTATAGAGACCGGTCAGGGCATCATGAAAACTGAGATATTCAATCTGCTTTCTTTGGGTTCTTTTTTGGGTCACATCGCGAAAGACCAGCACTACGCCAAGCATTTCGTTGTGCTGATTTTTAATCGGCGAGGCACTGTCTTCTAGCATATAAAATTGCCCATCCTTAGATGTTAAGATGGCGTGATTGCCTAACTCATAATTTATCCCAAATTTAAGAACCTCGGCAATCGGGTCAATGATATCACAGCTTGGATCTTCATGAGATAGTCTTAATACATCCAGATAATGCATCCCTTTTGCTTCCGCTTCGGTCCAGCCAGTCATTTTGGCACAGACCTTATTGATCAGCTCGATTTTTTCATCTAAGCCGACAACCAGGACACCCTCATCGATCGAGACTAAAGTCGATAAATATTTGTTTTTCTCGACCTCGAGTTGATCGCGGTATTTAGACTTCTCAATCATATTCCAGACGCCACTCATCAGCGCCGTTACCTGGTAGATATCATTTTCATCATAATCAACCGGGCGATTCGCTAGCCCAACGGTGGCGACGATTTGATGATCGACAAAAACGGGAACGGCCATCCATTTAGAGAGTTGAACATGCCCCTGGGGGTAGCCTTTCTTGAGTGGATGTGATTTGTTGAAGTCATTGATGATCATTGGCTTTCGCTGGCGGATGACCTCACCCCAGATACCGACGCCATCTAATTGATAAACAGTCTCTTTCTCTGCCACTAGACAGGCTGCCATCACGTCTTTTGACCATGAATTGAGCGTGAGTTGGTTTGTTGCTTCGTCGAACAAATAGATATAACCAAATTCGCTGCCGGTCATTTCGATCAATTCATTCAAGACATAATCGAGTCGATCAGTGACAGAACTATACTCTTGATTCATAACATTAAACATGATGGTATTGCGGTAGAGATTGTTCTCCAATTTTGCTGTTTGCCGTTTGACTTCTTTGCGGATCATTACAAAAGAAAATAACAGCAAAGCAACAAATACAGCAAGAAATGCTCCAAAAAAATAGATAGCGATTTGTCGATAGTCCGGTTTCGCATCGACCAGAAAGGGGAACCATTTGAGATAAAGCGCCTCATAAGTGCCATTTTCAGAGACAATCGCGAGGCCTTCATTGAGTAAGGCTAATAGTTCTTTGTCGCCATCTTTGACGGCAAAACAAAACTTTTGCTCAAAGCCACTCAGGGAAACCTTAACCCTGTCAATGCCATCGTCAGAATCGCGGGTAACGGCTTCAATATTCTTTATTTTTAAGTCATTGATTAACTTTTGGCCAACCAGGCTCTGCGCAAGAACCGCATCATGAGAACCTGAACTCAGTAATTGAAAGGCCTCGGCATAGGTATCCACTAGAATTAGTTTGTCTGTAAAATTCATTTTTTCGGCATATTCTTGAGCATTATCGCCTTTCATGACGATAATTTCTTTGCCAAACAAATCCGCTTCCGATTTGATTTTCGGATCACCCTGACGGACAAAAATATTGCCGCGCATGACAATATAGGGGGCCGTAAAATCAAAATACTGATCGCGTTCTTCGGAGTAACCAACCAGTGGCAAGACATCTAAGCTGCCATCTTCAAGTTCTTGTTTGATCGTCGACCAATGATCGACCTTGAACTCAATCTCTAGCCCCATCTCATTGGCGACCGCCTGTAACAGCTCAACTGAAAAACCATCGGCCTGGCCATCGGTTACCACGGAGAAGGGCGGATAATCATATTCGGTGGCACTTTTGTAGACAAGCTTTTGCGGTTCGATCGCATAGCTCGAAAAGCTGTTATCAGTGATACTTAAACATAGTATCGCACAAGTAAGTCCAAGTAGCATCATGACCTTTATTTTGACTTTCATATCTACCTCCAGAAAACGTTTGTAAAAACATCGGACGTTGAAGCAAAATCTGGTTTTGTAAAAGTTCATCATAACATGACAAGGGGGTTCTTTACTATATTTAAGATGTTAATTTGATGGGCAGTATTTATTGTTGGCGTCAAAGGGACTATTTCAGGCAAACAAAGACGATATGCACACATTGTAACATTACTTTTTAGCAGCTTTCAATCATTTTTAGAAAAAATATTGATTATCAATTTTTAACCATGTCTGTCTCCAGTAGAGTGACCGCAGTACAAGTATTTCGTGGTATTCGAGAGTATCGACTTGAAGTTGGGTGGAGCGGTACAGTGGATCTTAACTGTACAGCTAATTTTGCCTTTCAGCTTGTAAAATATCAGGCAAAAACCCCCAACGCTGACACGGTGTCAGTGGTGGGGGTTTTTTTAGGCCAATGTTTTGGCGTAGGTGCCGATTTTTTTATCCATCCCGGAAATATGTTTGGTCAGCCATTCAACGACCATCTGGTTGGCATTGATGATCACTGAAATATTCCCTCCTGATGTATCATAGGCGGCTTTTAGCTTAGTCAGTTCGGCCACAAAATTCTTGTGGGCGGTCTGCTGTTCAGCCAGACCGGGATACTTGATGCTGGCCATATAGCTTTCTTCATCGCGGAAATGCTGCCTGGTATAGGCGTCCAAAAAATTTAGCAAATCACCAATTTTTTCTTTTGACTTACCGGTTTTACCGGCTTCAAAAAGATCATTTGCCATGGTGAATAATTGTTGATGTTGTCCGTCAATGCTTTTAACACCGACTGATAAATCCTGAGTCCATACGATTGCCATATTAAATCCTCCTCGAGAAAAGTGAAATTTAGGGTTATTTCTAGATTATAACGCTGATCGAAGAAGAAATCAAGAGTCATTCTAAATAATCGCAATTTGGCATCAGTAGGTGTATCATTTTTTAGATAGGTGCAAAAAAAGAAAAATATAATGGCGGGACGCGTAACAAAACTGTCCTTGATTAACGGCTTAAGAATAGGGTAGAATAAGTACAATTAAAGATGCTAATAGATGGCATTCTAATAGGCGGCATAATAATAGCCAGTAGCCGACGTGATAACAAGATCGAATTACTAGGGAAAGAATAAAAGAATTACGAAAGTTGGTAAGCAGATGGAACAGAAAAACAATCACAGACAGCTTTTTTTAGACGCCTTGTTGGCGATGGATCGGATCGGTTCCGAAAAGGTGTTACGCGATGCGGCTCAACAGCAACAGTCTTTTGAGGCAGTCGAGCAGATCATCAGCCGGATGCTGCCGGAATTTCGCCGTGACCGCAAAAACAGCCCCAAAATCGGCATCGGTGTGCTGATTGATCATCACGCTCTGGGTAAGCGGATTGTTAAGGCCGTGGTGCAGGCGGAAGGCTTTGAGATCTTTGATTTTGGGGATGGTCTTTCAGTCGAGGAAATCGTCGATAAAACGATGGCCTACCGCATCGATGTGTTGCTGGTCTCGACCCTGATGCTACCATCAGCCCTGAAGGTTAAAGAAATACGCCAACAATTTGATCACCGCAAAATAAAAACTTGGCTGATTGTCGGCGGGGCTCCGTTTCGCTTGGATAGTAGCCTGTGGCTACAGGTTGGCGCCGATGCGGATGGCAAAAATGGCACGGCCGTGATTCCGATGATTGAAAGGCTGGTGGCGACACAATGAAAACTGAAATGACATCAATGGAGCGGGTCTTAACCGCCTTATCCCATCAGGAACCAGATCGGGTACCGCTGCTACTGTTATTCTCGCTTTATGGCGCCCGAGAACTGGAAATGTCAATTAAAGACTATTTTATGGATCCGGAGCTGGTTGTAAAAACCCAACTGATGTTGCAAAAAAAATACCGCAGCGACTGCCTCTACAGCTTTGCTTATGGGGCGATAGAAACCGAGGCCTTTGGCGGTGAGGTAGTCTTTACCGATGATGGTCCGCCCAACGCCGGGGAACCGCTGATTGGGAGCCTTGATCTGATTCCCAGCCTGAATCTGCCGGATATTGGCAGTAGCCCGGGTCTGCAGCGGATTCTTGCGGTAACCCGCGGCCTTAAACAGGCGGCTGGCGACAGCATCCCGATTATCGGGGTGGTGGTGGCGCCCTTTTCCTTGCCGGTGATGCAGTTGGGCTTTGAAAAATACCTCGAGCTGATTTATTTCAGACCTGAGCTGTTTGCCCAGCTGATGGCGCTTAATAGTGCCTTTTGTGTCAAATGGGCCAATGCCCAGCTGGCTGCCGGAGCGACGGCGATCTGTTATTTTAATCCGCTGGCTTCACCGACGATGATTGAGAAAGATACCTATTTGAAAATCGCTTATCCGCTTGATTGTCAGACGCTGGCAAAGATCAAGGGGCCGACCGCCACTCATCTGGCCTCGGGGATAACGCTGCCGGTGCTCGATGAGATTATCGCCAGCAAAACCGCTATTTTGGGCTTTGGTCAGGGTGATGATGTCACCCGCTTAAAGGCGCGCGCCAGCCATAAGATTGCCTTGGTCGGGAACCTCAATGCCATCGAAATGGTCAACTGGAGCCCTGAAAAAGCCCAGTCAACCGTCAAAACGCTGATCAGTCAGGCGGCAGCCGGGGGCGGCTTCCTGATTTCCGACTCACATGGGGAAATTCCTTATCAGGTACCGCCGGAGGTTTTAGTAAACATTGCCGATACCGTAGCAGAGTGGGGACAGTATCCCCTCAAATCGATAGGAGTGGATCAGGATGCATCTTAATCTCTATGTTTGTGAAAATTTCGCCTGGGATTATCGCCAGATTATTGAGAAAAACGACTATGGTTTTGTCACCGTGGTGCCGTTTGCCTGCATCTGCAGTGACCGTAAAAAGAAGCAGGCGGTGGCACAGCAAATTTCTACGGATCAGGGCAACAAGATGATCATCACCAGCCGTGACTGTGGGGTCGCAAAAATGGTATCTCAGGACGATGATTTAACCGTCATTTATGAGGGGGATCATTGTTTTCACGATTATCTCAATGAAAAATTTATTGATTACATCATCGTAAAAGGCGGCTATATTCTCACTGGCGGCTGGCTTCATCGTTGGGAAAAATGGCTGTTTGAAGGGGGCTTTGACCAAAAAACAGCGCGCCAGTTCTACGCCGAGTCCTGCTCTGAGCTGGTGCTGCTCGATACCGGCAATGATCCGACCATTGAGACAAAGCTGGCCGCTTTTGCCGATTATATCAATCTGCCCTATCGGATGATCTATGTCGGCACAGAGGGGTTGTCGCTTTATCTGGGCAGACTGATCAATGATTGGCGCCAGACTCGCGAAGGGCTAAAAGAGGAAAAGCAGCTGCTCGAAGATCTTAAGAAACAGGGCGCCGAATATGCGGCAGTCCTGCATATCATCGAGGAAATCACCGGCTTTACAAAAAAGCGCGATATCATTGCTAAAATTAAAGAGCTCTTTCATTTTATTTTTGGTGCCGGACGGGTGCGCTTTCTAGAGCGCGGTGATGACGATTATTTTGAAACCTATCTCAGCGACGAATTTCTAGACCCTGATGACGAATTTAAAATCGATCAAAGCAGTCATTATCTGGTGGTCAAGCTGATCCGCTATGGCGAAACCTTTGGCGCCCTGGAAATTGGAGACTTTCAAAAACCTGAGAAAATTAATGACTATGCCAACTTTGCCCTGAGTATTGCCAGGGTTAGCGCTTTGGCCATTTCTAATTCGGTAAAGTATGAGCTGCTCGAACGATCCTGCGATGAGGTTGCCTATATCAGTTATCATGATTCGCTGACCGGTCTGTATAACCGCAATTATTTTAATCAGGAGATAAACAAGCAGCCAATCCCCGCCAATGTCTGCGCCTTTGTGTGTGACATCGACGGTCTTAAGCGGGTTAACGACGATTATGGTCATGCTTGGGGGGATGAGTTGATCATCGCGGCCGGCCGGGCACTCAAAAAAGCCTTTCGAGAAACCGATCTGGTGGCCAGAGTGGGCGGTGATGAGTTTTATATCATTGTCTATGATTGTGATATCAATACCACCGAAACCCTAAAACAGCGGCTTGCGACGATTATTGCAAAACATAATGACAGCATTGCTGAACCCGTCTTAAAGCTGGGTCTTTCGGTCGGCTACTACCACGGCGATGAAGGCAAAGCACCTGGCGATAAGCCCTGGACTTGGGAAGAAATCTTCCACCAGGCCGACCAGCGGATGTATGCCCAAAAATCCGAAAGAAAGCAAAAAAATAAGAACAGCCTACTCAATAAATAATAAAACCCCCAAGCCGGCGTTCCGGATGGGGGTTTTCGTGTTAATTCGTGTTAAATTGATATTGATTTTCTTTTAATACTTATCGTTGTCGAGATCCCAGTCATCGAGCCGGATTTCAGGCTCTTTAGGGATCGGCGCGTCGGGTATGTGATGTTTTACGATCGGTGGGGCGACACTATTGCCGTTGTACTGATCCTTTAAGGCAAAGCTGCCGACCATTTGTTTAAGCATTTCGGCTTGACCGGAGAGTTCCTCGCTGGCGGCAGCGCTTTCCTCAGCAGTGGCCGAGTTGGTTTGAACGACGTGGGAAACCTGCTCAATACCCTGGGTAATCTGAGCGATCTCTGAGGCCTGATCGTTGGAAGCTTGGGCGATATTACCGACTAGTGACGTGACTTTCTCGATATCAGAAAGGATCTGGGTCAGGCTTTCGGCGGTTTCATCGGCAATTTTTGTACCAACTACGACCTTGTCAATCGAGCCTTCAATCAGTCCGGTGGTTTCTTTGGCGGCTTCAGCAGAGCGGGCGGCCAGCGTTCGGACTTCTTCGGCGACGACCGCAAAGCCCTTGCCATGTTGGCCGGCGCGGGCGGCTTCGACGGCCGCATTGAGCGCCAGAATATTGGTCTGGAAAGCAATGTCATCAATCACTTTGATGATTTTTGAAATATTTTGTGATGAGCTATTAATGTCAACCATCGCAGTAACCATGTTATTCATCCGGACATTGCCGATTTCGGCGTTGTTGCGAACTTCAATCGAGCGTTGGTTGGCTTCATTGGCACGCATCGCATTTTGTTTAGTTTCCTGGGCGACCTCATCGATTGAGGCGGTTAGTTGCTGAATCGCACTGGCTTGTTCAGTGGCGCCCTGAGCTAACGCCTGACCACCATCGGAAATCTGACGGGAACCACTTTCGACTTGTAGGGCGGCGGTGTTAATATCCGATAGGGTACCGCTTAAGCTGCCAGTAATGCTGTTAAGCGCCAATTTAATGGCCTGGAAGTCGCCTAAATAGGTGGTGGTAATTTCCTGATTGAGATTGCCGCGACCGATTTCTTCTAAGGTATGGGTAATTTCTTTGACATATTCTTTCAAGAAGGCAATGGTCTGGTTCATATCGTTTTTGATTTGACCATGCTGGCCTTTGAAATCGCCGTGCATTTCGATATGGAGGTTACCCTGAGACAGTTCTTTCAGAGTAGCCGAGGCGGCGTTGATCGGTTCGATAACGACATCGAGGGTCTGATTGAAGCCTTCGACCACCTTGGCGTATTCGCCCTGGAATTTGGTGACATCACCACGATTGGTCAGATCCCCCTCGACGGCAATCCGGGTCATCGTTTGGGTTTCGGTTACCAGCAGGGCAATGCTTTCGATCATTGAAATCAGGCTTGGCACCAAGGTGTCATTGGCGCTGCGTTGGCCAATTTCCTTTAAGGCGTCAAGATCACAAAGGTTACCAGCGGCAATATTGGTGGTGATTTCGATGATTCGGGTCAGCTGGTCATGTACGCCATTGATCGATTCGCCAATTTCGGCATAAATACCGGTATAGTTGCCTTCAAAATGCTGAGACAGATCGTTGGCGCTAAGCAGTGCCAGCACCTCTTTCCCTTCGGTCAGGGCACCCAAGCCGTCGATACAGGCGTTGATGCTATTTTTCAGGTCGTTGAAATCACCCTTGTATTCAGTCGTGATTGGTGGTGGGATGACCCCGTTGCCAATGCGCTCAATCGCCTTAGTAGCGACTTTAAGGGGTTTGACAAAGGTATTGACCATGTTGTTGAGACTGATGATCATGTCCTTATAGGCTCCGCTATACTCGGTTGTGTTGCCACGGTAGTTAAGCTGACCATCCTGGGCAGCCGTGCCGATTTTTTTAATCCCTTGGTTGACCTGATTCATTTCCGCAACCATCTCAATCAGCGAGTAGGCCAGCACATCCTTGTTGGACTGGGGAATGATCTCAACGTCGAAATCACCCTGCGATAAACGTTGGGCGGCATCGGCCTGGTCTTTGCGATTTTTGATGATTGTAGCAAAGGAATCCATCAGCGCGCCGATTTCGTCCTCACTCGATGCGCTAATCGTCAGATCGACATCACCGAGTGCCATCTGATCGGCCAGGGCAGTTAAATCAACAATCGGTTTGCTGATCTTTTTAGCCAGATAATAGGCCGCGGCGCCGCCCAGTAACAGCGCCATCAGCGAGACCAGCATTGTAATATTGCGCAAGTTGGTCATTGGAGCTAGCACATCACTTTCAAACTGGGTGATGACCAGTGTCCAATCGGTACCGGGAATCGGGGCGGTGGCACCGATCTTGTTTTCACCATCATAAAGATAGGTAATCCGTCCGGTTTGTCCGACACCCAGCTCTTGAATCGCCAGGCCAAAATCTTTCCAGATGCCGTTTTCGTCTATGTCGGTAAAAATATTGGTTTGTTCCTCGACAACCTGGTCATCGGGGTGGGCCATAAAACCGCCATCGGCACAGATAACCAGGCCAAACTGACGGACGCCATCACCCATCGCATTGGTAATGTCCTTTAAAAAGGTTGGATCACGGCGGCCGACCAGTAAGCCAACGACCTGACCATTACTTTTTATCGGAGCGACATCAAAGACGACCGGCTTTAGGGTGACCTTGCTGACGGCGACGTCAGAAATGGCGGTCTCGCCCTTAAAGCCGTTCTCATACCAGAATTGACCGGCAGCGTCAAATTCGCCGCCGCCGGCTAGATATTTGGCATGACCATTAAGATCCATAACGGCGATATCCTCGTAACCAAGCTTTTCGACATCAGCAGCTAAAGCCGCGACCTGGGTGGGAAAATCCATCGAGGCGATTCCCTGGCGCAGGGTCACCTGATTGAGGGTTTCCAGATTACCGGCGATGATCGCCGCTACATGGGAAGCGCCTTCAGTCGTATACTTCTGGGCATCGGCATTGGCCTGTTCTAAAATCGCTGATGAGCCGATGCTATAGGAGATAATGCCAAGGGCGATAACGGCTACCGCCAGGATGCTCAGGGTAAAGCCCAGCACCTTGGTAGACAGGTGTTTTTTGATGATGCGTCGCTGATTACCAAGAGTCGGTGCGGTGACCGGAATCTCAGTATTGTCGTTTTGGGATTGTTGATTTTCTTCCATAAATAAACCTCTTTCTATTTTGTTTTCTGATAGCTGCTTTGGTGTGCGGCTCTAAGTGCATCTCCAATTCTTAAGAATTGTCACACGAGCTGGGTTTAAAGCCGGAGTACGCAAAGCAAACTGGCGCTTTGCAGCCAATGACAAAAAAGCGCCAGCAGCCTTGCAATCACGAATGAATCCTAAAGCAGTTCGGTAGCGTTATTATTATATCGTTTAGCCAGATAAATTGCTAGTGTTATTGTTAAAAAAAAGTCAAAAAAAAAATAAATAAAATACAAGAATCTGGCACTGTAAAGGGGTTTAAAAAAAAGACAGGAAAAAAATGCTGAATAAATTATGAATGTTGAAAAATTTTAAATTGATTTGAATAAAACCGCTAGTTTATAGAAAATCACAAAAAATTACACTTGTAAGTGGTTAATAAAAAGATTATGATTAGCTCAGTTAATATGAATAGTGAAAGAGATAATTGAAAATAAATCTTTTAGCAAATATAATAAAGTCGGAACAGGCAACATCGAAACAGAGGAGGGATTATGTCATTACTGAGTAAAAAAATCGCCGAATATATTGAAGAAAGCGGTGAAACCACGCAGTCTTTAGCTGAAAAGGCAAACATCAACCGCACCACCCTGCAACGGGTTAAATCCGGGGAACGGCTACCCACCCGGGCTTTTTTTAAGAAAATGACCAGAGCACTGCGGCTATCGGCAGTTGAAGAAGCAGAACTAGAAACCCTACTAGAAATCGCGCAAGTGGGCGAAGGCAGATATCGCAACCGCAAAAAGATCATTGAACTGATCGAGGCTATTTCTGAATTAACCGAGCATCAGATCCCCTTTTCTAAGGAACTACAGAAAAAGAAATTTGGGCAAGCTTCACAGCAGCTTACCGATTCGATGAAGATTGTATCTGGACAAAAACAGGTGCTAAGCCTGATTGAACAAAGTCTTGACGGGGAGCTGGCTGGGCAAGCCGAGCCGGCTGTAAAGCTGGCGATTCCCTATAGCTTTCAGGCGGTTTATGATTATCTTTTTTTA
>JAHIQT010000072.1 GCA_018903255.1 Bacillota bacterium
CAGACCGACAAAGCGGAGCGTGTTGCGTTCGTTTTTTTCGATGATGCCTTTTCTAAAAAACCGGATATAGACGCCAATAATCATCCCCATCCAGACGACCACGAAACCAAAATTTCCGGGCAGGTGATTGGCTTTTAGATAACTCCATCCGGTAAAAAAATAGGTTTTTGTTCCCGGTGGATATCCCTGGCTTATTTCGTAATTGCCTAACCAGGATGGCCGAATATTAAAACTGCTGTCCACCGAGCGATTGAGCATTTCATACAATTGACCGGGATTGGCCAAGTAATAAATCGCCACTCCGGTGGGGTTCACCCGCTTGAAAAAATCACGCTTCATCGCCTCGCTGTTCATCGTTTCCGGGGAAATTGCCTGATAATAAGAAGTTCCGGTTAAAACAGCATACTGCGGATTGATCGAAAATTCTTTTAAGGCTTGCTCTGGATTATCAGCTGTCATCAATACCCCGCGGGTCATACTATGATAGGCACTAAGATTTGTCAGTTGACTGGGCATGATAAAAAATGCCGCTAGCGATGATAAGATCAGCAAGCTTCCACATATTGTGCAAATTCGTTGATAATCTTTTCTTTTGTCCACATATTTAAGATTAATGCCGAGGATCCCTAAAAATATTCCTAGCAAGGCATACTGCTGGTTCAAGAGGCAGAGTAGTAATGCACTCAAAAAATAGCAGCTGATCAGGAGATAGTCATTCAACTTTTCCTGCCCCATCAATATCAGCGAAGTTCCCAGAATAATCACCAGGACATAACTGAGCGCCTGGGTGTAAAAGGAATTAATCCAGGCTGTATAAGCCGTATCACCGAAGATGAATACCCCTAGACCAACAATAACATAGGACCATTTCGCCCGCTTACCATAGGTGACGGTTTCAAATAGAAAGTACATCGCAAGCAGATAAAACACCGAAATCACGGCGCCATAAAACCGCAGATCAAACAGCCAATCCCAGCTAAAAGCCTGATCGAGCCGCTTAGCCGCATTGATAAAAGGTGTCTGGGAGGTGATCAAACTGGTCTCGCTATCATTGTAATATTCCATAATGCCCCAGTTTTTTGAAAAAAAAGCGATCGCTTCTTTGGCATTGAGGGCGTCGAGAGAATAGAGATTACTGCCTGAAATAATGGCGGTGGTGCTTCCATCATCACCCATGCCGATGACTGGGGGTAAAAACAAGACAACCAACAGCAGCCCAAATAAAACAAGCACCCCCAGGCTTGAGGGTTTTAATAAGTAATTAAAAGTCCATGCCCAAATTTTCGGAATGCTTTGGCTTGTTTCTTTTTCAGCTTGTCGGCTGTTATTTTTACTGTTTCTTTTGATCATGCGCTAACCTCTTAAATTCAAAGTCAATTGAGCTCGGGTAGTACTTTTGAATGCTTTAATTTATTTTCTCGATGTCACTTACGCTTTTCAAATGCCTCCAACAAAGCAGCGAAATCGGTCTAACCGCTTGATTTTAAGTTATTTTATAACTTACTACCCGTTTCTCTGGGATATATCCAAATTATTTGATTAACAACTGAGCTTAGACTAACTTGAATAATTGCATTCCAGATTAATTCCAGATACAGGCTTGCCGATATCATAAACAATCAGGTTTTACCCTTACAAAGGCTTTTCTTACTACTATCGATACCAGGATTAGACAAAACTTCATTGCTTTTAAATTTTCGATTGATTATAATAGAGTTAACGGTATTTATAAATACCCGATTTTTCACTTGATTTTTATAATCTGATTCAAACAAAGGAGAATACCATGAAAATTATTGTCATAGGAGCAGTTGCCGGTGGTACGTCAGCAGCAGCCAAAGCTCGGCGAAATAATGATTCGGCTGAAATTACTATCTATGAAAAAGATCAGGACATTTCTTATTCCGGCTGTGGGTTACCTTATTTTATTGGTGGGAAGGTCAAATCGATTCAGGAATTGACTCCACGAAACCCTGATTTTTTCAAATCCAAATATAATATCGATATTCATATCCGCCATGAGGTCTTAAAAATTGACATTCCCACTAAAACTCTGGTAGTTAAAAATCTCGAAAACGGAAGCGTTTTTAATGACACCTATGATAAATTGATCATCAGCACCGGAGCCCAGGCTTTTATTCCGCCAATTAAGGGAATTGACCTGGATAATGTCTTTTTTCTCAGAAATGTTCAAAATGCCATCAGTATAAAAGCCTTTATGGACAATCATCAGCCTAAAACTGCCGTTGTTGTCGGCACCGGTTTTATTGGCTTTGAAGTGATGGAAAATCTAATTGCATCCGGGATCAAGGTCACCCTGGTTGAGCGGGCCGGTAAGCTGACACCTAACCTTGATGAGGACATGTCTTTATATCTGGAAAAACTGCTCAGTAAAAAAGAAATACCGATTCTCAAAAATGCCAATGTGGTAGAAGCCACCAATCAGGGGGTAATCCTTGCAGACGGCACCCTAATTCCCGGTGAAATGATTATCGTGGCCACTGGCGTCAAACCAAATGTCGCCCTTGCCAAGGAGGCTGGTTTACTGCTGGGGGTGACCGGGGCGCTCCGGGTTGATGAGCGGATGATGACCATCGATACCGATATCTATGCCTGCGGCGACTGTATCGAAACCTGGTCAACGGTGACTAAAAAGCCGCACTACCGGCCCTTAGGTTCAACCGCCAATAAAACCGGCCGTATCTGCGGCGATAACATTACTGGCGGCAATGTGATCTACCCTGGTAACCTGAGCACTGGTATTTTTAAGGTCTTTGATATCAGCATTGGCAGTACCGGTTTGTCGGAAGCGGAAGCCCGCAATGCCGGATATGATATCGAAGTTTCTCATGATACCAAAACCAATCAACCAGATTATTATGGTGGCCGGGATATGCTGATCAAAGCCATTGCCGACCGGGCTACCCAAAAACTCCTGGGGGTTCAGATCATCGGCTATGAGGGCGTCGATAAGCGCCTCGATATCTTTGTCACCCTGATTACCTATGGCGCCACGGTGGACGAAATCTTTAATCTCGATTTGGGTTATGCGCCACCCTTTTCAATCACCAAGGATCCGGTTCACTATACTGGTATGATCCTCGATAATGCTCTCAATAAGGGGCGCAAGCTGATGACTGCCGAAGAGTTAAAAAAAAACTAAACCATCAGGAAAGGTATCAGCTAATTGATAGCCGGGTAAATGAGCAGTATGCTGCCGGCCATTTACCGGCAGCGCAAAACATCCCCCACGCTGACCTGCGGGACAAACTTGACCGGCTCGATCCGAGCCTTCCGGTTATTACCTATTGTAATAAGGGAGTCACCGGCAATGCAACCCAGAACATCTTACTTAATCACAACTTTAAAAACGTTTATAACCTTTCTGGGGGCTTTCAGTTTTATGATGCTACCACAGAAGATTAACAGAAAAGAGGCCCTCTATGAATGCTGATGATGTTTCAGTAAAAATTTTCAAGGCGTTGGGACATCCAGTTCGCTTACAAATCGTAAAATTTCTTTTAATTGAACCCCAGTGTGTATGCGTCCTTAATCAGTTATTTGACTACAGCCAGGCCAATCTCTCCCAACATCTAAAAATACTCAGGGAGGCAGGAATTCTGAATAATCAGAAAATCGGAGTCGAAATGCACTATTCTGTAAAATTAAAGGGCATTGAAACACTGCTGGCGGCGATGGATTTAACAGCCGCAGAGTTTTTTTCCACCCTGGAATTCTAACTAAATCTTATTCACGATAGCCCTGGGGATGGTTTAGATGCCATTTCCAGGCTGTTTTTATGATATTATCCAAATCTGAATGCTCTGGAATCCAACCCAATTCCATTTGGGCTTTTTGGGATGAGGCAATTAGTTCGGCCGGGTCTCCGGGTCTTCTATTGACTACTTCGACTGCGAACGCTTTTTCAGTCAGTGCTTTTGTTTTTGCAATCACCGCTTTGACCGAAAAACCTTTTCCATCACCCAAATTATAAACACTGCTTAGACCGCCGGTCAGCAGTTTTTCCATCCCTAAGATATGGGCCGAGGCAATATCCATTACGTGGATATAATCCCTGATACAAGAACCATCTGGAGTCGGATAGTCTTCACCAAAAATACTGATCTGTTGGCGCTGTCCCAGGGCGGTTTTTAAGATCAGTGGCACCAGATGAGTTTCGGGGTTGTGGTCTTCACCGATTTCTCCGCTGGAATGGGCGCCAGCCGCATTAAAATAGCGGAAAACCATCGATTTAAGTCCATAGGCTACATCCATCCATTTGAGCATTTTTTCGACTGCCAATTTTGTCTCTCCGTAGGTATTGGTGGGGTTTTTGTTGCTGTCTTCCGTAATCGGACTTTCCTCCGGTTCGCCATAAACCGCTGCCGTCGACGAAAAGACAAAATTCTTGACCTCATGGGCTACCATTGTTTCGAGCAGACAAAGCGTACCATAGACATTATTATGATAGTATTTAAGCGGCTCATTCATCGACTCACCAACCAGTGAATTGGCACAAAAATGCATCACACAATCAATCGAATAGGTCGTAAACAACTGGTCAAGAAAGGCCTTATCGCGAATATCACCGCTCTCAATGAGAGCCGCTTTTGAGACGGCCCCCCGATGTCCGGTTGAGAAGTTATCCAGCACCACCACCTCATAGTCTTTTTCGACTAAGGCTCTGACCACATGAGATCCAATATATCCTGCCCCGCCACATACTAAAATTTTCATCATCGCCCTCTATTTCTTTTATTTTAATTTACGCTTGCGCTACCTTTATTATAAAACTTTTTATTAAAAAAAGAAACCCCGAAGGGTTTCTCTAAAACTAAATATACCGAGTAGCGACAATTGTTACTTGTCTGTAAATGTGGTTTTATTGTTGCTCAGCGCTGCCTGAGCTGCTGCCATTCGGGCGATTGGTACCCGGAATGGTGAACAGGAAACATAGTTTAATCCAACACTGTGGAAGAAGTAAATCGATTTGGGATCGCCACCGTGTTCGCCACAAACTCCGACTTTAAGATCAGGCTTTGTTTTCCGGCCAAGGGTTACACCGGTTTCAACCAATTTACCAACACCTTCGACGTCAATGCTCTGGAATGGATCATTTGGCAAGATCCCCTTATCCTTATAGTCGGTAATAAACTTACCGGCATCATCCCGCGAGAAGCCATAGGTCATTTGGGTCAAGTCATTGGTACCAAAGGAGAAGAATTCAGCGGTTTCGGCAATTTGATCAGCAATCAGGGTGGCTCTTGGAATCTCAATCATCGTTCCGACCTGATATTCGATGTCTGATTTCCGCTCTGCCTTGACCAGTTCGGCGGTTTTTCGAACAACCTTATCCAGATAGGTCAGCTCTTCATAAATACCAATTAATGGAATCATAATTTCTGGGATAACATTATAACCATCTTTTTCTTTAACTTCAATGGCTGCTTCAATAATCGCACGGGTTTGCATTTCAGCGATTTCAGGATAGGTAATTGCCAAACGGCAACCACGATGACCCAGCATCGGGTTAAACTCTTCCAATCCCTGAATAATTGTCAGCATGTCTTCCACAGCAAAGCCCATGTCAGCAGCCAGTGCTTCAATGTCTTTGCTTTCTTTAGGTAAGAATTCATGGAGTGGCGGATCAAGTAGCCGGACGGTAACTGGACGTTCGCCCATCGCTTTATAGATACCGATAAAGTCCTCTTTTTGCATCGGCAGAATTTCAGCCAAGGCTTTTTCTCGCTGTTCCTTAGATTCCGATAAAATCATCCGGCGGACACTGGGCAGCCGTTGTTCATCAAAAAACATATGCTCTGTTCGACAAAGCCCGATCCCTTCCGCACCAAAGCGAACGGCAACCGCCGCATCATTTGGGGTATCGGCGTTAGTCCGTACTTTAAGGGTTCTGAATTCATCTGCCCATGCCATGATCTCACCGAAATGGCCTGATAGTTCTGGGGTTACCGTTTTAATACTGCCCTTATAAACACTGCCAGTACTACCGTTTAAAGAGATAAAGTCGCCTTCTTTAAAAACCTGATTTCCTACTGTAAACTGTTTCGCAGCTTCATCGACTTTGATTGCTTCGCATCCGGCTACACAACATTTGCCCATCCCTCTGGCAACAACTGCCGCATGAGAGGTCATCCCACCACGCGCTGTTAAAATGCCATTTGCGGCGTACATCCCTTCAATATCTTCAGGTGAAGTTTCTTTTCTGACCAGCAGGGTTTCTTCACCATTGGCGACGGCGGCACAAACTGCTTCAGCCGTAAAATAAATTTTCCCGGTAGCGGCTCCTGGGGAGGCTGGCAGCCCCGTTGCCAGAAGCTCTGCTGCTTTTAAGGCTTTTTCTTCAAAGGTTGGATGGAGCAACTGATCCAATGAGATTGGGTCGAGTCTCAGAATTGCTTCTTCCTTGGTAATTAAACCTTCCTGAACCATTTCTACAGCGGCACAGAGGGCGGCAGCGGCGGTTCTTTTGCCAGTTCGTGTCTGGAGGATAAAAAGCTTGCTTTTTTCAATGGTAAACTCAATATCCTGCATATCTTTATAATGCGTTTCTAGAAGATCTGCAGTTTCATGGAATTGTTTATAAACCGCTGGCATAATCTCTTTAAGATCCTCGATGTCTCTGGGAGTACGAATCCCGGCGACAACATCTTCGCCCTGAGCATTGATCAAAAACTCGCCAAAGAGCTTTTTCTGTCCGGTAGCTGGATTTCGCGTAAAGGCTACTCCGGTTCCACAATCATCGCCCATATTTCCATATACCATCGATTGTACATTGACAGCGGTGCCAATATCATGAGGAATATCATTCATATTTCGATAGCTGATAGCACGGTTATTATTCCATGATCTAAATACTGCTTCAATCGCCATCAACAATTGTTCTTTGGGATCAAGCGGAAAGTCTACGCCGGTTTCTTCTTTAACGATTTTTTTGTATGCAAGAACAATTTCTTTTAAATCATCTGTTGTCAGTTGTGTATCATCTTTATAACCATTTTTTTCCTTAGTAGAATCTAATATATGTTCAAATTTGGCCTTGCTAATTTCTTGAACAACATCACCAAACATTTGAATAAAACGTCGGTAGCTGTCAAAGGCAAAACGTTCATTATTTGTCGATTTCGCGATTCCTGCAACCGTTTCATCGTTTAATCCCAGGTTTAAAATAGTATCCATCATACCAGGCATAGAGAATTTTGCACCAGAACGAACCGATACCAATAAGGGGTTCTTAACATCGCCAAACGTCTTTTCACATTCTTTTTCAAGGATCTTCAGACTTTCATTAATCTGATCGATAATTTCATTTGAGAGCTTTTTGTCTTGGTTATAATATTCTGTACAAGCCTCGGTTGTAACGGTAAAGCCGCCTGGAACCGGTAGCCCGATATTAGTCATCTCTGCTAAACCTGCACCCTTACCCCCTAGCAGCTCCTTCATGGTTGCGTTACCTTCTTTAAACAAATAAACCCATTTTTTTGACATTTCTTCTACCTCCTCGTTATATTTGCAAGTATAATCGCTGCAATTTCTTCAATTGCTTTTGATGTGACGTCAATGACAGTACATCCTAATTTATCGAAAAGCTGTTGTGCTTTTTCCAACTCTAGAGTCACTCTTTCATAACTCCCATAGCTTGATGCTCCAGTCAGCCCCATCGCCCGAATTCTTTCTGAACGAATACTGACCAGATGGTTCGGATCCAGAATGAGACCAAAAATCTTCTTGTTAGAAATCTCAAATAATTCCTTGGGTGGTTCAACCTCTGGCATTAAAGGAATATTAGCCACCTTGTAATTATTGTTGGCCAAATAAATGCTGATTGGTGTTTTTGAAGTTCGCGATACCCCGATCAGAATGATATCAGCCTGATTCAAGCCAGATGTATTTTTGCCATCATCATACTTTACGGCAAACTCGATGGCTTCAATTTTCTTGATATAATGGGCATCGAGTTCCAAACTGGACGACCGATCCCCGACTGGTTCTTCACCGGTTATGCTTCTCAGTGTCTCCATCAGAGACCCCATCACATCATAAATGGGAACCTCCTTGGCTTTGGATTCTGTTTCCATATGACGCTTTAATTCAATCGAAGAAAAGCGATAGACCACTAAACCGTTTTCTTGTTTTGCCAAATCTAAAAGATAGTCAATGCTAATTTTATCATCCACAAATGGATGAAACCGGACTTCGCGAATGGAGTTTTTGAATACGCTTGTTCCTGCCTTCACCAGCAGTTCCCCAATTTCAGTGGGTGTATCTGAAACGACAAAAATTACAATGCTTTTCAATTTTCAACCTCTTATTTTGCACTTCTCCCCATGTTAACCACATAGCGGGTGATATTTGTTCGTGATACCTTGCCGATTAAAACTAAACGCTGAATACCCTTTTCATCAATTTCTTTTTTCACAATGGGAAGGGATTCTACCTCGTAATACATTGTTTTATAGGCAGCATCATAAACAGATTCATTTGGTTCAAGATAGATAATATTAGGCATTCTGGTCATAATCATCGGAATCGGCAGCGATTCTACCTCTTTTCTCCCAATCATGGCCTTAATGAAGTCCTTACGGGAAACAATCCCTGAAAGATATTTACCATCAACGACATATAAGGTTCCGGCATTTTTCGTAAACATCGTAATAATCCCGTCGTAAATCGAGGATGTTTCTTCAACAATGGTCGGCTCGGTTTGAATGTCCATCACATTAATGGTTTTGATATAGCTCCCTAAAATATTCAGTAAAGAACGACCAGTATAATAATAGCCAACCTTTCGCTTTGCTTCTAGAATCCCCATCATCGTCAAAATTTTAAGATCTGGACGAATCGTGGCTCGATTGATATTGAGTAATTCGGCAATTTCATTACTCTTTACGGGTTGTTTTTCTTTGACGATTTCGATTATTTCTTTTTGCCTGCTTGATAACTCCATGTTCAGCCCCTTTGTCTGTTTGATTTATTAAGTATAACACATATCATGCTATTGTAAACAAGTAAAATATTTTTTTGAACGCCACTGATAATATTTTATCATTTAATTTATATGTAACCTTTTTCATAGCGTTATTGAGTCAGAAAGACCCTCGTATATTTTATCACCAATCCGGGTGACATTTTTTAATTCCTCCAATTGTTTAAAGCCGCCATTCTTTTCCCGGTAATCAATGATTGCTCCAGCGATGACATCGCCAATCCCAGGCAGGCTTTTTAGTTCTTCTCGGCTAGCTGTGTTAATATTGATTTTCAAATTTTCACTGCCCACTTTTGATTCTAAAACTTCTCCAATCGCAGGAATATGAATTTTTTCTTCATCTTGCAATTTTCTGGCCAAGTTCAATGAATTGACATCGGCAGTGTCTGTTAACCCACCCACCAATTCGATGGCTTCAACCAGTCGCGAACCTTGATTGAGTGCAACCACCCCTGGTTTTGTCACGGCACCGGTGATATGCACCATCATTACTGGGCTATTATCACCGTTTTCATCATTGACTGTTTCACTTAAAGCGCTTCCAGTAATTGACATTTCCACCTTTGTGGACGCTTTATATTGATACCAGCCCCAAAAAACGCCCAAAAAAACAAGCACAATGAGAATGTAAAGGATTTTGTTTCGATCAAGCTTATCCATGCTACACTCCCAGAGGCTGTGCGTCCCATCGGCCTTTTTTTAATACCCAATACTCCTGATAGCCACATTCTGTTATATAAGCTTCAGCTTCGTCATATTCAAAAACGATTCCCGCTGTTGAATGGCTATCGCTACCAATTGTGATCGGAATATTTCTCTTTTTCATTTCCGGTATCATCCAATCTGAGGGATAACGTCCTACCCCTGGAATCCGCAAATTCGTACCAGTATTAATTTCCATCCGGGTGTTTTTTGTGGCAATTTGATCCAGACAGTCTTTCACCGTTTCCTGATACCAGGTGTCTTGTTCATTGAAAAAGCGATTATCGCGATTGTATTTTTTAACTAAATCAAAGTGACCCAAGATATCGGGTTCAAACATGCTAACCATCTTTGCAATTCCTTGATAGTAATCCTTAATAAAGGCCTGCTTATCTCCGGCATAATATTTTTTTATTCCCTGCTCAAAATTCTGTTGGGATTCATCAATATAAGAAACATCTGCCCCGGTCGTTATGCCGATGGTATGAACAGCCATAATGGTGTAATCCAGCCGGGGTATTACAGCTTTGGCCAGATCGCTGATATCTTGTCGATCGATAAAAAAGTCGATCTCCAGACCACAGTACAGTTCAATTTGCGATGAATATTTATCTTTTAGAACCTTGACATCGTTGAGATAATTTTCTAAATTTTCTTCTTTCATTGTCCAATCATTGGGAAATGGCAAGGATAAATGGCTTGACAGCCCCATACTAGTGAGACCTGAAGCAATTCCTGCAGCAACCATTTCTTCGAGGCTATTTTTGCCATCACAGTAATCTGAATGAACATGATAATTTGCCAGTAACATTTTGATCCCTCCAAAAATTTGCATAAAATGATTGTATCATGACACCGAATTTTTAGCAAATAAAAAAAATTGCCGATACGACAATTTTTTATAGGTTGATTATAAAATTTTATTGAGAAAGCTTTTTGTTCTTTCTTCCTTTGGATTTAACAGTACTTCCTCAGGGCTTCCTTCTTCACAGATCACACCAGCATCCATAAAGATGACCCGATCAGCCACTTCTCTGGCAAAACCGATTTCGTGGGTTACTATCAGCATTGTCATCCCTTTTTCAGCCAGCTGCCGCATGGTCGCCAATACTTCACCAACCAGTTCGGGATCCAGCGCCGAGGTCGGTTCATCAAACATCATAATTTTGGGATCCATCGCCAAGGCCCGGGCAATCGCCACCCGCTGCTGTTGTCCGCCCGATAGGCGTGAGGGGTACTCATCTTTTTTTTCTGATAGACCAACCATACTAAGCAGATCCAGCGCTCTGGTTTCCGCTATCTTCTTATCAATTTTTTTGACAATCAGCGGCGCAATCGTGACATTATCAATCACTGTCAAATGAGGAAACAGATTAAAGCTCTGAAAAACCATTCCCAGATCAGCACACAGTGACTGTACGGTTACCGGATCAATCTTCATTAGATCTTTATTGTTGGCTCGTTTATCTGAAAGCACATCTTCGATATAAATTTCTCCATCGGATATCCGTTCCAATTGGTTAAGACAACGTAACAAGGTACTTTTTCCTGAGCCACTAGCACCGATTATACAGACTACTTCGCCTTGTGAAACCTCAAGATTGACACCCTTGAGCACTTCTAAATCTCCAAAAGATTTTCGGATATTGACTAATTTTACCATACTCATATTCATTTCCCTATCTTTCGTAAATCCCAAGTTTCTTTTCCATCTTATCAAATACAACCTGGATAATCGTTGTTAAGAATAAATAAATGGCCGCCGCATAAATATAGTAAATCCATGAGCCAGTTGCGCTTGCCATCGTTTTTGTGGTTCTTAGTAAATCAAATAACGCAATCGTTGATACCAACGAGGTATCCTTTAGTAACATAATCAGCTCGTTACCCATCGGGGCAACCAGTCGCTTGTAGGTTTGGGGAATAATAATTTTTGTCATCGCCTGGCGATAACTCATTCCCAAAGCTTTCGATGCTTCCATTTGTCCGCCATCAATTGACTCAATCGCGGCTCGAATGATCTCGGCCAGATAAGCGGTGGCATTTAAAGAAAACGCCACAAAGGCAGCAATCATCGGATTAACCGTGAATGTTGAACCCGTTGCATCTAGATAGATAATCGGAATGGCATAATAAATAATGAATAATTGCAGTAGCATCGGGGTTCCTCTAAAGAACCAGATATAAAACCAAGATAGCGTATTGGCTACCTTACTTTTCGAGAGTCTCCCAAGAGCAACTACTACGCCAAAAATCGCACCAAAAATGATTGCTACAATCGCAATCTCAAGGGTTACGATGGTTCCATTTACAATTGCCCATAGTTGGATTTCATTTAACACGTTGATCTTCCCTTCGTCTTAAAAATTTAAATACTGACCCATGTCAGACTGTAGACAAAACCTTTTTCAACCATGCAGAAACAAGACATCACTGAAAAAGACATTAACAACTTAATTACTTTGTCTACAACCCTCACGAACATTTGCTCATCATGTGCCTTTGAAACATACTGGTTTGTCTTCCCCTATTATGCAAATCACAAGCTGCGTAGAAGCTAGTATGACGATGTTCCTCGGCAAACATATGAACAGGACTTGTCACAGAAACTGTACCAAGTCCTATTCCAATATTATATTAAATTATTGAAAAACCTATTCAATGACAATCAATTCGGTGTCAATATCTTTTGTCATGTCTTGACCGAACCATTTCATCGAAATTTCTGTCATCTTGCCACTTTCCTGCAATGCTTTAATGGCTTTATTAAACTGTTCAGTCATTGTGGTGTCAGCTGAACGAGCGGTAATCCCAATCGGTTCATTGGTCAATACATCTGAGCTAACCACGTAGAGATCTGGATTTTGCGCAACATAATACATCGCTACACCAACATCTGTAATGACATTATCGATTTGTTTGCCTTGAAGTGCTGCAAACGCGTCCAACATACCATCAAATTTTTTGATCTCAACATTAACGCCTTCGTCAAGCTTTAATTTTTCGGCAGCAATATCTGCAGTAGTTTCAATTTGTGCCCCTAGTGTTTTGCCTTCCAGCTCTTTAAAAACCTTAACCGGAGTTGCATCTTTTCGGGATACAATGACGATCCCGTTGGCAACATAAGGGTCACTCATGCTAAAGCCTTCAAGACGTTCTGGCGTAATACTTGTACTTGAAATGATGACATCATATTGTTTAGCATTTAAGCCATTAAAAATACCATCCCAAGCAACTGTCTGGAATTCTACCTCTACTCCTAATTCCTCTGCTAAAGCATTTGCAAAGTCAATATCAAAACCAACTAATTCATTTTGATCATTTCTAAATTCCATCGGCAGGTAGGTATCATCGACACCGATACTTAACACGCCATCCGCTAAAGCATCTTCCTCAGTTTTCGTGCCTCCAGAGGTACATCCTGTTAAAACAAGTGCCGATAGTAGTAACACAATCAGCGATAGACCTAATCGTTTTCTTTTCATAATCTTCTCCTTTCGCTATTCCTAATGCTGTTAATTATATATTATTTTACTGACATTAACAAGTTTTTTTAAAACTCCTTGAATATCTATGCATACCTGGGGAAGATTTTTCTCAGCTTATCTAAAGGTATTGATAAAAATTCCTATAATATTCAGACCGCCTAACCAGGTGCCCAATACACTGCCTAGATTTGCAAAAACGACTACCATCAATACCTTTGTAACCTTGTTTTTCCATAACCCCTTAATGCTGCCAAGGTCTTTTGGTAATGATTCAAAGTCTTCTACCTTTGGTTTTCGAAAGTGCGCCTCAGACATCCCTGCAAACCAACCAGCCGCGAGCAGTGGATTTAATGAGGTTATCGGGGCGGCTAAAAATGCCACCAGCACCGAGACAATGTGTCCGCCAGCTATTAAGGTTCCCAGCGCTGATAAGGCACCATTCCAGATTATCCAGCTTTTTGCCTGGTCCCAACCGGAACTGGGGCTGGCTATAAAGGTGGCGACGATCAGTCCCACCAGGATAATTGGGATCATCCAACCAATGACCTTTCCAGCATTTGATTTTGGCGGAACGACTTCCAGTTTCTCAAGATCCTGTTCTTTATATATCTCTTCTTTAATTCCTGGTACATGTGCTGCTCCAAGAACCGCAACGACCTTGTCACCTGGAGCATTCTTTATTTTATAAGCCAGATATTGATCCCGTTCATCAACCAGATATTTTTTTACACCTTTAAAAGCTGAGCCCATTTCTGAAAGCGCTGCTGTTAGCATATCGTCAGATTTCAGATTCTCCAAATCTTCTTCGGTAATCTCTTCATCATCGACCACGCTGAGAACAATCGAAAAGAGCACCTTAATCTTTTCCCATAAACTGCACCCCCGCCAGATTCGATTAAAGGTAATCTGGATGCTGCGATCAGCCAGCACCAGTTTTGCCCCGTACTCTTTGGCACAGGCGATCCCTTCCATCATTTCCTGGCCGGATTCAATGCCGAACTGTTCTGCTAGCTTACGCTGATAGTTGGACAATAAGATATTTACAAACATAAAGCCTGCCCGTTTGTTTTTAATAATCTGAATCAGGTCAGTATTCGACCATTTGTCTTTCTGATTGATTGCTTCGTAACGCTGTTGATCGAGTTCGATACAGATTGAATCCGGTCTTTCCTTTTCGATCGTTTGCCGCACTTCTTCGACACTATTTTTTGAAACATGAGCCGTTCCAATTAAAATTATTTCTTTGCCGTTATAATCAAGCCGTGTAATATTTGCTTCCAATGAACTTCCTTTCTTCAGGTTTTGTCCAGAAAAAACTGGTCATTCCAGGTGATCAAAAAATCACACTGACCAGTTATCTTACTACCTATTGCTGCTATGAATAAAGTTTTAATCACGATATCATGAAAGTCCTTCTATTTGTCGATTTTTGCCACTGAACCGCGAATATGAACCTCATGGGGCACATATACATTTTTGACGGTGCGGTCGCCGTCTTTTTCACAGAGTTTAATCAGCATTCGCATCGCAATAGCTCCGATATCATACATGGGCTGGGCTACCGTGGTAATTTGAGGTCTGGTCCATTCAGCGATCCAGAAATTATTAAAGCCGCAGATACTAATATCTTCAGGAATTTTCTTACCCATCTCTTCGGCGCAACGAATCGCTCCCAGGGCGGTCTGATCGTTAAAGCAGAAAACACAGGTGAAATCAACCCCTGTATTAATGGCTTCCTGCATCATTGTATAGCCACCGGAAAGGCTCAACTTTTCTCTGAGAATGCGGCTGTCATCAAATTCGATGTCGTTTTCATCAAAAGCTTTGATAAAACCCTTTTTTCTTTCCTGATAAATATAGCCTTCTTCCAATTCATCAAAAAACAACATGAATTTTTTATGACCTAATTTTATCAGCTCGGTCGCTAATTCATATGCTGCCGTTTCATTATTAATTAAAACCCCGCTGAGTACACCGCTATCATCGGGAATACAGCCTAACACCACCTCGCTGGGTGCATCAATGAGTTCCGCCTGCATCTCGTCACTTAAGTCTTTGCCGACATAGATGATCCCATCACATTGTTTTTCAACTAGGACATTCAGCGATTTTTTTTCTTTTTCCGGATCAAAATCAGTATTACTCAAAATAATATTGTAATGATAGATGCCACAAACATCTTCGGCTCCACGGACGATCTCGGTATAATAGGGGTTGGTAATATCGGGGATCATAATTCCCATGGTATTGGTTTTTTGAATTTTCAGACTTCTGGCAATGGCATTGGGCTTATAACCGGTTTTCTTTATGGCTTCCAATACCCGTTCCTTTGTTTCTTCGTTTACTAAGGGTATATTATTAACAACTCGGGATACTGTTGCAACAGAAACATTAGCTTCTTTGGCAACGTCTACGATTTTTACTCTCATCTCTTAACCTTTCAAATTTCATAAACAATAGCACCAGCCGGCTATTAACAGCCTTCCACCGCTTTGATGGCATCTAGAATCAGTTGGGGTGAACGACGGCATTTTTCTTCTGAGACTGCACAGGGCGCAAAACGCAAACCATTTCCTAAGGCCACAACAAATGTATTTTTTTCCATTAAATAACTACTAACTTCTTTTGGCTTGTCACAAGGAATACTGATAAAGAATCCGTCGCAATAGGTAACCATTTTCAGACCTATCTTTTGGGCTTCCTCAACAAAGGCCGCTGCTCGACGTCTTAAGATACTTTTGTAGAAGCTCTGTTCAGCCATCGTCTGATTATATAAGGCATCATTGGAAAAAATTTTAGTGATCGTTTCCATCGCTCCCCGGGTTCCGTTTGACCAGTTGCCGCGGTTGGAATAGGTACAGGCATTGGCAAATTCACTGGCGATTTCTTCAGTCGGTGCGACACAAAGAATGGCTCCGTTTCTGAGTCCATACATGGTGTAACCCTTTGAACAGCTAAATGCATAGAGGGTCAGCACATTCACGGGCATCCCGGTCAGCATTTTCATAAACTGACGGGCTTCATCGCCTTCGCCAGCAAAATCGATGTAAGCCAGATCAACCAGCAGAATAATTTTTGATTGCGGCTGAGCCGTGGCTGTTTCAGTTACAAAGTTCTTAATCGCTTGCCATTCTTCTAGCGAAATCGTATAACCGGTGGGGTTATGTGCCGGTGTATTGAGAACAGTTAACACCCGTTGCTGTTTTTCCAGCAGTTCCAGAATGCTGTTTTTCCAGCCTTCTAAATTAAATCCGCCCTTTTCGTTATACAGCGGGAAGGTGGTGATCTTTCTATGATTTTCATCAGCAATGGTGGCGTAGGCTGCCCAATACCAGTCGGTCAGTAAAATCGCATCGCCCATCTGGGTATAATTACAAAATGCGTGGCGAATGGCTCCGGTTCCACCGGGGGTAGCTACAGCCTGGATATGACCTTCCGGTCGACAGTCTTTAAAACAAGCTTCGGTAATCTTTTCTAAAAAATCCGGCTGACCGGCTAGTCCCGAGTAATCTGCAATCAGATTGTTTGGCAGGCCTTTTAAAGTATCATAGACTGATTTGAATGCCACTAATTCTCCATTGTCATCCATCAGGGCTCCGATGGTTGAATTAATCACGGCTTCTGGTCCCAATTCTCTGGTCCGGCTGGCCGCCTCTCCGGCAATTCTGAAAATTGGGTCAGTACCACCCTCTCGCAAGGATGTTTCAATAACCATTTCTGCTTTTTTCATGTTTCCTCCCGCTAAATCCATAGCTTATTTATAAATTTTTTTCTTTCTGTTTCGTATAAATTGTTCCCCTGGGTATCAATCACCACAATGGCCGGAAAATCTTCAACTTCAATTTTTCGAATCGCTTCAGTTCCAAGATCCTCATAGGCGATGATCTCAACTGATTTGATACAATCCTGCAATAATGCCCCGGCGCCACCGACACAGGCAAAATAAACCGCATCATTGCTGATCATACTATTGATGACCCGCTCACTTCTATTGCCCTTGCCAATCATACCACCCAGTCCCTGGTCCAGCAGCTCTGGGGTATAGACATCCATTCGGCCACTCGTTGTCGGCCCGGCTGAGCCAATAATCTCTCCGGGTTTGGCCGGGCAGGGTCCGACATAATAAATGATTTCATCAGTGAAATCCATCGGTAAAGGCAGTCCCTTTTCCAGAGCTAGGCTCATCCGCTGATGCGCTGCATCCCGGGCTGTATAAATGATCCCGGAAATCCTGACATGGTCTCCGGCTTTTAACTTTTTTCGTTCCTTTTTTCGCAAAGGTGTTCTGATCTCAATAACAGCCATCTATAATTCCCTTTCCACATGTCGATTCACATAACAGGATATATTAACCGCCACCGGCAGTCCTGCTATATGGGTCGGAAAGACTTCCACATTGACACCCAGTACGGTGTTGATTCCGCCCAGACCCATTGGTCCGATTCCCAGTGCATTGGAGGCTTCTAATAAGTAGTCTTCCAGCGCTTCGATATGGTCGAGTCGATTATGTTCGCCCAAGGGTCGACCGAGCGCTTCCTTTGCCATTAATGCGGCTTTTTCCATGGTACCACCAACCCCGACCCCCACCACAATCGGTGCGCAGGCATTAGGACTGCCAGTTTCCACCGTCTTAAGCACAAAGTCTTTAACCCCCGCCATGCCATCTGATGGTTTTAGCATTTTCAGGGCGCTGGTATTTTCACTGCCAAAGCCCTTGGGTAAGATTTTTATTTTTAACCGATCACCCGGAACAACCTGATAATGAATCACCGCCGGGGTATTGTTTCCAGTATTGGTGCGGATAAAGGGATCCGCAACAACTGATTTTCGCAGGTAGCCTTCCTGATATCCTTTGGCCACCCCGGCCTGGAGCGCCTCTTCAAGACTTCCCCCTTCAATGGTCAGATCCTGTCCAAAGGTGACAAACATCACAACCATACCCGTGTCCTGACAAATCGGGATATTTTTAGTTTTAGCAATTTCAAAGTTACAAAGCATGGTGTCTAGAATCTCTTTTCCATTGACAGATTCTTCCGATCCCCTTGCCCTTAGCAGTCCTTCTCTCATATCCGCTGATAAATGGGTGTTGGCTTCAATGCACATCTCTGCGACATGATCGATAATCTGCTGAATTCCAATTTTTTTCACTGTGCTCTCCTTATTTTATGTTCTTTTATAACTTATCAACTTGATCATCACAGTCTTGTTCGATCTGCCTTGCCTTATCTTTTCCAATTCGGATCGAATGAACGGACAGATATATCCCACCAAAAAGAATGATGAAATAAAAGCTGATCAGACGCCAAATTATCATCGCCACCGCGGTATTGCCAAGCCCGTAAATTGGTCCAAACAAGAGCAAAAATCCTGCTTCCGCTCCCCCGGCAGCACCAGGTGTGGGGACAAATGCCACGGCAACATAAAGGATTGCCTGAAGTGAAATAATCGTAACCGCATTACTATCATGCAAGCCCAATGAACGATACACCCAGTAATTGACTGAGTAGAGTACCAGTATTTGCGAAATGGAAACTGCAAATAATTTCAAGGTTTGCAGTTTATGGCTTTTTAATTCTTCAATGGCGATCTGATATTCTCTGATAAAGTGTTTGACCTTCTCGCGATACTTTGTCGCATTTTTTAAAATACGAAACTTCAGTAAAAGCTCCAAACAGCCCAGCATTATCGTTTTTGCCGCATTGACGTTAAAAGCCAAAATAAAGATTAATACCACCCCGGCTATATTCACAATCAGCCCAATCGCAATCAGCCATTTGGCGGCTTCCAAACTCTGGTGTAAGGTTGTGATGCTGAGTATCGTGGCGATAATCGCCAGAAAGGTTACTGAGACCTGATACAATGCATATTTTTGAACAAGTACCGCGGTACCCGAACCAAATGTATAATTTTTCCTGGACATTTCATAGAGTTGCAGAGGCTGACCTCCAGTGGCACTGGGTGTGATTAAATTATAATACTGACCAATCATCGTCACTGTCCAGGCAAAATGAAAGGTCTCATCAGGATTATCCCGACGCATCAGTTTTAACAGCATCACGGCTTCTAATGACCAGTATATAAAAACACAGCCAATTCCCAGCAACAGAAAATAACCATTGGCCTGCTTAATGGTCCTCAAAAACGTTTCCGGATCAACTTGTGTTAAGATGATAACCGCTGTCGCGCTAATTAGCAAAATAAAAAACAAATAGTTCGAGTATTTTTTCCAGAATTTTGATTTCCAAAACTTTTCTTTGCTTCTGGCTTGATCCATTGTCTACCACCCTATTTTTGATTGAATCAATTATAACACACTGTTATGGTAAAGTAATGTAATTTTCAGCTGTTTTCATAAAATTTTCATGAAATTTTCATAAATTTGATACTAAATCAATCCTTTAAACTGATGCTGCCGCAGGGCTTCATATAAAACGATGTTAACAGCATTTGAAAGATTCAGTGAACGGGCCTTTTGATGATTTCTCATCGGAATGCGAAACCGATTCTCTGCATGGCTTTCATGAATTTCTGGGGGTATTCCGGCGGTTTCTTTTCCAAACATCAGAAAAGCATCCGCGTCATAGCTAATCTGATGATAAAACTTAGTCGCTTTGGTTGTTAAAATATAAAGCTTGGCTTCTGGATTTTTTTCTAGAAACTGCTCAAAAGAATCGTAGATACTCACCTTAACTAACTCCCAGTAATCCAGACCAGCCCGTTTTAATTGTTTTTCGTCGAGTGAAAAACCCAGCGGTTTGATCAGATGAAGATTTGTCTCGGTCAAGGCACAGGTTCTGGCGATATTTCCAGTATTTTGTGGTATTTCTGGTTGGTATAGTACAATATTCATGTTCATTCCTTTTCATTTTGTATTTGTTCACTGATATTATAATCGAAAAAAGTCCAATTTTTTGCTTTTTTAAGATAATCCTGATCTTCCAGGAACATTTAAAACCAACAAAGAAATTGAACTTTTATGACTGGTTGTTTATTGAATGGTATCCCCATTGATACTACTTTTCTTTGAATCCGGTTTTTGATTCGTTTTCGGCAAATAGATTGAAAAGGTGCTCCCCTTGTTTGGAATTGAGTCAATCTTTATTTTGCCATTATGTTTTTTGACGATGTAGTCGGCAATATTCAAGCCCAAACCGACTCCGCCGGTTTCTCGATTTCTGGCATCGTCGACCCGATAAAAGCGGCTAAAAACCTTTGCCTTATCTTCTTCGGTGAGGCCGATTCCGGTGTCCTTCACCTCGATAACCAGGTGTCGTTTTCCCTGAACCAGACACAATTGAACCTTACCGCCAATTGGTGTATATTTAATGGCATTATCCACTAAAATTCGGACCGCTTGCTTCAATCGTTCTTCATCACCCCGGTATTGAATTCCGGACGAAATATTTTCACTCAATTCGATTTCTTTTTCATTGGCTAATTCAGTCATCAGATCGACCATTTGTTGACACATCGAGGATAAATCAAAAACTTCCTTGTCAATCGCCAACCGCTGATTCTCGGCCTGAGCCAGTAGCAATAGCTCAGAAATGAGTTTGGCCATGGTTTCTCCCTCACTGGCGATGTTGTTGAGCCACTTCATATTATCTTTAATCTGTTCTTCTTCTTTGAGCTTCAACACCTCGACATTGGTTTGGATCACTGTCAGCGGGGTTCGTAGTTCATGGGAAGCATTGGCAATAAACTTTTTTTGATCTTCAAAGGTATCTCGAATCGGTTGCAGGGATTTTCCGGCCAAAAAATAAGAGATCGGCACCAGCACTGCAATCGAACCAATTCCGATTAAAAACAAAAAGGAAATGACATAGGCAATAATCGATCGCTCCGTGGAAATCTGCTGAAATACCTGGAGGACATAGTCGTTGGAGTTATTGGAATAAGGCAGGGTATAAACACGATATTCAATATTTTCCGAGACCAGCAGATTAAATTGCGGGGTTTCATTCTTATTAATGGATAACTCGTATCCCATCATAATCAAATTGCGATCATCCACCTTCATCGATTTGACAATATTGCTGCTGTCCCACATGATAAACTGATAACCGAATTTATCATGCACAGAATCACCGGAATTGATCGGCTGGGAGCTTGTCTGGCCATTATTTTGGATTATTTCCTTGGCCACCGTGGTCAAATACATTTCTCCGGAAAGACTGAGACTCCAGTTTACTAAAAACCCCAGCAGAAAAATGAACATAAACATGAAGATCACCAGGATCAGGGTATTGAACAGGGTGATCTTGCGCTTGATTTCTTTAAACATGGGCCTTAACTCTCCAACCTATTTTTTCCCAAGTGTATAGCCTACCCCTCGGATGGTATCAATTTTAACCTGGGTGTCGACAATTTTTTTGCGCAGATTGTGAACATAGATTTCAATATTGTTTTCATTGACTTCTTTATCAAATCCCCAGACGCGGTCGAGAATCTGTTCCCGCGTAAAAACCTGATTGGGTCTTTTTAAGAGCATTTCCAGAATCTTTGCTTCCTTGACTGATAATTTGAATTCCTTATTTTCAGTTTGCAGGATGTTCTTTTTGGTATTGAAACTGACGTCTTCAAAAACAATCGTCTCGCCCTTAATGCCGTGATCCGGACGGCGTCCTAGAGCTCGAATCCGGGCAAACAATTCTTTGGCTGAAAAAGGTTTGATTAAATAGTCATCGGCTCCCAAATCTAATCCTTTTACCTTATCATCAATGGTACCCTTGGCCGTCAGCATCAGCACCGGGGTGTTGATCCCCTGGTCGCGGATCTGCTGCAGAATTTCAATGCCACTTTTAATCGGCAGCATAATATCTAAAACAATGACATCATAAATGGGATTCAATGCAAATAACAGACCTTCCTCCCCATCGTTGGCAATGTCACAATCGATGTTTTGTATTTTACATAATTCCTGGAGTGCATCGGTTATTTTTTTTTCGTCTTCTACAAATAATATACGCATAAAGCGACTCCTTCCATATTTTGGATTTTGATTATAAGCTAACATCTAATTATAGAGCCAAAATCTTAAAGCTATATAAAACAAAGAAAATATGATATTATTCTAGGGTAATCGAAAATTACCTTACCGACCAATTGTTAATCTGTTGTGACCGAGGGGCAGACCCGCTGCTGCGGGATCGGACTAGTCGCCGCCGTGTTCACCGCGACACAAACAACATGATGCAACAAGGGTCTGACCCCTAGGTCATTGTCGACACTACTTTTTTCTTTTTTATTTATCAATTGGTTATGGAGGTTCCTCATGAAAGAAATACTGATTATCGAAGATGATAAAAAGATATCCCGGATCATTGAACTGCAGCTTAAGCATGCGGGCTTTGCGACAGTTATGGCTTTTACCGGCCGTGAAGGAATTGAAGCCTATCATCAGAACCCAGATTTTGATCTGATTTTACTGGATATTATGCTGCCGGAGGTTTCCGGTTATGATGTTCTAAAATATATTAAAGCGCAGAATCACCACCTGCCGATTATCCTGTTAACCGCCAGAGATGATACCAGTGATGTGGTCACCGGTTTTGAACTTGGTGCCGATGATTATGTCACCAAACCCTTTAACTTTGAAGAACTGCTGGCCCGGATCAAAGCTAACATCAGGAAAAACACCTCAGAAACTGCACAAAACAGCCATCTGGTTTTTAAAGATGTCGTCATCGATCTGGACTCTTTCAGCGTTAAGCGCCAGTCCCAGAAAGTCAGCTTGTCGCGGACTGAATTCGATCTATTTTATTATCTGGTGCTCAACCACGATCTGGTTCAGTCCCGGGAACAGATCCTTGACAAAGTCTGGGGCTTTGATTATGACGGCGGCGATAATATTGTCGACGTCTATATTAAATATCTGCGCGACAAAATCGACCGGGATTTCGATCAAAAACTAATCCAAACCGTTCGGGGGCGGGGCTATGTGGTTCGATAAGCTAAATATCCCCGGTCGAAAAAAGCCGCTGAAAATCTATCACCGAATCGTTTTCTTTTTCATTTTGGCTCTCACCGCAGTGCTGACCCTGTCATTTTTAATGGTGTTCTTTTTTTCGCAACAGCTGATTTTAAACGAAAGCAAATCGACGATGATCCGCTTTAATCATTATGTCATCAATACCCTTGATGAAAACATGCCTGCCTTGCTCAGCTTACCAGCTGATGCCCGTCTGGAATTCATATCCAACAAACTCTACCCCTATGTCAAGGATAACCCCCTGATTGCCTATCAGCTTAAAGATAACCAGGGTAATATTTATCAATCTTCAGAAATCCTGAGTGACTTACTGATTGCCGAAAATCTGGAAAAGTACGATTTTCATTTATTTGAATTTAGCTTTGATGATGATAATGAACAGCTGGTCCTGGTCAACTCACTGCGACATAACCAGATTGAATACTATTATCTGGGGTCTTACTATGTTCTCGAAGATGGCAATGTTATCTATCTTCAGATTATCAAAAACCTCAATGACAGTTACGTGTTTATGACCACCTTGTTTGTCCTGATGATTGCCATCAGCATTCTAGGCTTAATCGCGATTATCTTAATCGGCATATACGGTACCAAACAAACCCTCAAACCGCTGATTGAAATTTCGGAAACTGCTAAAAACATTACTGAAAACAACCTCAATGTCCGGATTGAAGAAACTGGCAACAAGGATGAGCTGGATCAGCTGATTATCTCTCTAAACCAGATGATTAAGAAACTGGAGTCGGCTTTTAATAACCAAAAGCGCTTTGTTTCTGATGCCTCCCATGAGCTGCGGATCCCGCTAACGGTTATTCAGGGTTATATTGATATTCTATCCGATTGGGGCAAGCATGATCCCCAGCTTCGGAATGAATCGATTGAAGCGATCCAGGATGAAATTCGGGGAATGAACAAGATCGTCGAAGACTTACTACTGATTACTCGGATTGAAAACAATTATTTTGATGAAGATTTTGTTGCTCTTGATATTTCGGTACTCCTGGAAAAAATATTTCATCAGTGTCAGATGATTGATCCGGATCATCAGTATATTCTGGAATCCTGCGACCAGGCCTTTATCCGTGGCAACGAAGGCCTGTTAATCCAGGCAATCCGGGGTCTTCTCGACAATAGCCGCAAATACACCCCGCTTGGCGGAACGATCACCCTGAGCTGTCGGATTAACCATAAAAAAATGAATGAAATTTCAGTCAGTGATACTGGCTGTGGCATTCCCTCCGCGGAACTTGAAAAAATCAAGGAACGATTTTACCGCATCAGCAGTGACCGTTCCCGATCAACCGGCGGTTCCGGCCTGGGTTTATCGATTATTGACAGCATCGTCAGTATTCATCGCGGCAAACTGATCATTAGCAGTCAACTCGGTCAGGGCACGAAAGCAGCTATTTTTCTTAAAAAGCATTAATCAGAAAAGGGGCGATCACATCGCCCCACTCAATAATTATAAACATTCTGCGAAAATCTGCACGGCCTGATCAATTTCTTTTTTGGTGACGACCAGGGGCGGTACAAAACGAATCGCATTACTTCCAGCAGTGATTAGCAACAAACCTTTTTCCATCGCTTTAGCAACGATGACAGCCAGATCGGCATCAATCTGGACGCCGACAATCAGTCCCATCCCGCGAACTTCCTTAATCGCCGGATGGTCTTTTTGTAACGCTTCCAGTTTGGTTTTCAGATAATCCCCTTTTTCCGTTACCGCTTCAAAAAATCCAGTTGTCGTCAGGGTTTCGATCACATATTTAGCTGCTGCACAAACAAATGGATTCCCCCCAAAGGTGGACGCATGAGTTCCCGGTGTAAAAACTTCGGCGATATGCTCTTTGGCGATGATACCGCCGATCGGAACCCCACCACCTAAGCCTTTGGCCATGGTCACCACATCCGGCACGACTCCATATTGCTGGTAAGCAAACAGTTTTCCGGAACGGCCGATCCCGGTTTGAACCTCATCAAAAATCAGGACAATGTTTTGCTCATCACAGATTTTTCGGACTTCTTTTAAATAGTCCGGATCGGCGGGATATATTCCGCCTTCGCCCTGAATCGGCTCTAAAATAATGCCACAGGTTTTAGGGCTGATCTGAGCCTTTAGTGCATCAATATCATTGTAAGCTACATGGTAGATTTCGGGCATCAGCGGTTCCAGATTTTCCTGGTATTTTTTCTGACCAGTGGCGGTAATGGCGGCATAGGTACGGCCATGGAAGGACTGATTCATCGCAATGATTTCGACAGCGTCCTTGCTTTTTTTGAGCTTGCCGTAAACCCGGCACAGCTTTAAGGCCGCTTCGCTGGCTTCCGCGCCACTGTTACAAAAGAACACCTTGTCCAGTCCGCTGGCTTTGGTCAGCATCTCGGCCAACTCAATTCCCGGTTCTGACCAGTAAAGATTAGAAATATGTACCAGTTTTTCCATCTGTGCCTGCATCGCCGCCAACAGACCGGGATCGGAATGACCCAAGGCATCGACAGCGATTCCGGCGACAAAATCAAGATATTCTTTGCCTTCACTATCCGTTAGCACACAGCCTTGACCCTTATCAAAGACCAGTGGAAAACGCTTATAGGTTGCCATGATCACATTGTTTGCTCGTGTTATTAAATCCATTTTGTCCTCCTAAATAATCGAACGTCGAATCATCGTTCCTACCCCGGCGGCCGTGAATAGCTCTAGCAACATCGAATGCTGCACCTTGCCATCTAAAATATGCACCGAATTGACCCCCTGGTTCAGGGCATCGACGCTATTTTCAACCTTGGGGATCATCCCTCCTGAGATAATCCCTTCCTCAATCAGCTTAGGCACATTCTCGGCAAAGAGCCGCCGAATAATCGAATCCGGATTGTCCGGATCCATATAAACCCCATCGGTATCAGTCAGGTAGATCAGTTTTTCAGCTTTTAAGGCTTTGGCAATGGCATAGGCCACATGGTCGGCATTAATATTGTAGCTCTGACCGGTCTTATCGGTGCCAATCGGGGCAATTACCGGCAGGTAATCATCTTTTAAGAGGGTATTCAGGAGCCGATTATCGACATGAATGATGTCCCCCACAAAACCGATGTCCAGATTATTGACAAACTTCTTTTTAACCTTTATCATCCCGCCGTCTTTGCCGGAAAGACCAACGGCATTCATTTCTCGGTTCTGAAGCAGCTGGACAATTTCCTTATTGATTTTTCCAGATAAGACCATCTCGGCAACTTCGACTACCTTTTCGTTGGTAATTCGCAGTCCTTCGACAAACTCGGTGTGGATTTCCAGATCACTTAGCATTCCGGAGATATCTTTGCCACCGCCATGCACAATAACTACACGGATGCCGACGAGTCGCATCAGCGAAATATCGTCCATTACCGACTGTTTTCTGGCCTCATCATACATAAAACTACCACCATATTTGATGACCATGGTTTTCTTTTTAAACTGTTGGATATAGGGCAAGGCTTCAATTAGAATCTTTGCTTTTTCAATATATTTTTCCATTTATTACTCTTTTCTAATTTACTTTTCTTTTTAACTTCGGTAGTCACCGTTGATCTTAACATAGTCGTAGGACAGATCACAACCCCAGGCCACTGCTTTTTCGACGCCATCATTTATTCCAACCGAAATATGAATATCTGTTTCCGATAAGACCTTCTTTGCCTCATCTTCATCAAAGGCAATTGGTGCCCCATCATTTAAGAGCGTGATCATCCCTGCCTGACTGGAAAATACCAGCGAAACCTTTAAGGGATCAAAGTCAGTCCCCGCGTAACCCAGGGCACAGAGCACCCGACCCCAGTTGGCATCCTCCCCAAACAAGGCTGTTTTAACCAAACTGGAGGTGATGACTGATTTTGCCAGCTTACGAGCATCATCCTTTGTTTTGGTGCCGCGCACTTCGACTTCGATAAACTTGGACGCACCTTCACCATCGCGAATGATTTTTTTTGCCAGCGTTTTATGAACATAGATGAAGGCTTCTTTAAAGACCTCATAGTCTTTACTGTTTTCTTGCAAAGATTGATTGCCAGCCAACCCATTGGCGATCACCGTAACCATATCATTGGTGCTGGTATCGCCATCCACAGAGATCATATTGTAGGTATCCACCGTGGTTTCTTTTAGTAGTTTATCAAGCAGCGCCGGTTCTATCTTCGCATCAGTCGTCACAAAGGATAGCATCGTGGCCATATTGGGGTGAATCATCCCCGAGCCCTTGGCCATGCCCCCAATTTTTACTGATTTCCCGGCAATTTCGACTTCCACGGCGATGGTCTTTTGGATCGTATCGGTGGTCAGAATGGTATTGGCCGCGATATCGCCGTCTTCCTGAGTGTTTCCCAGTTTCGGCGCCAGCACATCAATGCCAGCTAAAATTTTCTCCACCGGTAAGATCACCCCGATAACACCAGTGGAGGCGATTAGCACATCCTCCGGCTGCAAACCCAAAACGGCTGCTGCCTTAGTGGCCGTGGCGACTACCGCTTCCTCCCCTTTTTGGCCGGTACAGGCATTGGCGTTGCCACTATTAACCACCACCGCCTGTTTATAGGGGTTGGCGATGACTTTGTTACACCAGAGAATCGGTGCTGCTTTCACCACATTGCTTGTGGTCATAATACTTGTTGCTGCTGATACTTCCGAAACAATCATCGCCAGGTCATTTGTTCCGCTCTTTTTGATGCCGCAATTGATCCCGCCGGCGTTAAAACCTGTCGGTGTTGTTACGCCGCCTGTCTTTATTACTTTCATGTCTTTACTCCTCGTATTTAACTGGATCTTTTCTGATCCGTCAGGTTGTCGGTACTAGTGCTGTGTTTATCTAAATCACACAGCTATTTAATAATTATCTGTCACTTGTTTTTTTAGATTGGGAAATCGGCAATAAAGTCGATTCCGGTTTTTTCAGCCAAGCCAAAAGCGATATTCATATTTTGAACGGCCTGACCGGCTGCGCCTTTAATCAGGTTATCGATGGCTCCGACGACAATGACGTGGTTAGTGCGGGGATCGATGGTCAGCCCGATGTCGCAATAATTGGTACCCTTGACCCAGCGGGTTTCCGGCATCCGGTTTTCTAAAATTCTGACAAAATATTCATCTTGATAAAAATCTCTGTAAATCGCTTTTACATCTTCTAAGCTCAGATCGGCAGTTAGCTTGGCATAAGACAGCGTCAAGATTCCCCGGTTCATCGGAACCAGATGGGGGGTAAACAAAATATTAAAGTCCTGTCCGTTTAAAAGCCGCAGTTCCTGCTCAATTTCCGGGGTATGTCGATGCGTTCCAATCTTATAAGCCTTGATGGTTTCATTGCATTCAGAGTACATCAGGTCGGTGATTGTTCCGCGACCGGCTCCAGTTACTCCGGATTTGGCATCAACGATAATAGTGCTGGTGTCGATGAGATTATTTTTAATCAGCGGTGCCAGACTCAGGATGCTACAGGTTGTATAGCAACCGGGATTCGAAATGAGCTGCGCCTTTTTTATCGCTTGGCGATGCAATTCGCATAATCCATAAACGGCTTTATCAAGTAATGGCTGGTTAAAATGCTCGGTTTGATACCAGTCTTCATATGTATTAATATCCTTGAGCCGGAAATCAGCCCCTAGATCAATGACCTTTGTTTTTTCTAGCACCTCCGCCGTGACGGTTTTTGATGCAATCCCATGCGGCAAGGCCAGAAATACGACATCCGACTTTTCTGCCAGCACCGTGATGTCGGTTGTTTGGCAAACTAGATCGGTTATGCTTTCAAAATTTCCGTAGACATCACTAAATTTCTGTCCCGAAAAGCTTCTCGTCCCGATTGTCACCACTTCAACTTCCGGATGCCGCATTAAAATTCGGATCAATTCCTGTCCGGCATAACCAGTTCCTCCGATAACAGATGCTTTAATCATTTTATTTTTCTTCCTTTCTTATTGCTTATTAAGCATAGTAAGCGTTTAGGCAAACCGAATCATCCAATTCTGTCAATCTAGCCGTTTTAGTCAACACGCTATTTATCTATAATCTTAATACTCTATCTTAACTGTTCCTCTTAAAACTTTCACCAACGCTTGTTCTCAAAAGTTTATTTTACCAAAATATATGAGCTCTGTCTGTTAGTTTGTCAACTTTATTAATTCCTATTTTTGTATTATACTCGACTCATCATGCATAATCAAGCGTTTTTATGCATAATTATTAATCATTAACAAATATTCTCTTTTTATACTTGCATTTCAAATGAAATGATTGTATAATCATTCATGTAATTAAGTTGATTATACAAAAGAGATAATTATCAGGAGGATATAAAATTGAAGAAAAAAGTAATTCTTGCCTATTCCGGTGGATTGGATACCACTACCATTATACCATGGCTTAAAAATACCTACGACTATGAAGTTATTGCGGTCTGCGTCGATGTCGGACAGGGCACCGAACTGGATGGCCTGGAGGAACGAGCCCTGGCATCGGGTGCCAGTAAATTATATATCGCAGACGTGACCGATGAATTTGTCGAGGACTTTGTCTGGCCGGCACTTAAGGCCGATGCCATTTATGAAAAAAAATATTTATTGGGCACTTCCCTGGCTCGTCCGTTAATTGCCAAGGTACTGGTCGAATATGCTGAACTTGAAGGCGCCGAAGCGATCTGTCACGGCGCTACTGGTAAGGGTAATGACCAGGTTCGTTTTGAACTCACCATTGGTGCTTTAGCGCCGCAGTTAAAAATTATTGCTCCCTGGCGAATTTGGGATATCAAATCCCGCGAAGATGCTATGGACTACTGTGTCATGCATGATATTAAGGTACCAATGTCGATCAGCAACAGCTACAGCCGCGATAAAAACATCTTACATATGAGTCATGAAGGTCTGGAACTGGAAGATCCAGCACTGGAACCGCAATATAAGAAACTGCTGCAAATGACCACTCCACTAGAAGAAGCTCCCGATGAAGCCGAAATTGTCAGTCTGGACTTTGAAGAGGGTGTTCCGGTACGTCTAAACGGCGTTGCAATGTCTGGCCGTGAACTGCTCGAAAAACTTAACATCATCGGCGGCCGTCACAGTATTGGCGTTGTCGATCTGATTGAAAACCGAGTCGTTGGGATGAAATCGCGCGGGATCTATGAAACGCCTGGCGGTTCGATTCTCTATAACGCCCATGAGGAACTCGAGCACATGTGTCTGGATCGCCAAACCTTTGGCTTTAAACAGCAGGCAGCCGTAAAATTTGCCGAATTGGCTTACAACGGCGAATGGTATACCCCCCTTCGCGAAGCCTTAACCGCTTTTGTCGATGAAACCCAAAAAACGGTTACCGGGAATGTTCGTTTAAAATTATATAAGGGAAATATTATTCTGATTGGGGTGGCCTCACCTTACTCGCTATACAATGCTGAAATTGCCAGCTTTACCACTGGTGATCTCTATGATCATAAAGATGCGGAAGGCTTTATCCATTTATTTGGCTTGCCGCTTAAGGTTCGTGCTTTGATGCGACTCAGTCGCGAAGAAAAAGGTGAATAAGATGAAAAAAATGTGGGGAGGTCGGTTTTCTAAAAAAACCGACCTTTTAACTGATGATTTTAACTCGTCGATCTCCTTTGATCAACGCCTGTATAAACAGGACATCACCGGTAGTATCGCCCATGCCCGAATGCTTGGAGAGCAAAATATTATTGATCCCCAAGAATCGGAACTGATTATCGAAGCTCTGGAAGCGATTCTTGTTGAGATCGAGACCGGCAAGGTTGAATTTTTGGTGTCGATGGAAGATATTCATATGAATATCGAAGCCATCCTGACCGAGCGGATCGGTGATGTCGGCAAAAAACTCCATACCGGTCGCAGCCGTAACGATCAGGTTGCCACCGACATGCGCCTCTATGTTAAAGAGATTGCCGATGACAGTAAATCACTGATTCGAAATCTGATCCTTACCCTATTGGATCTGGCCGAAGATCATACCGATACAATCATGCCAGGCTATACCCACCTGCAACGCGCCCAACCAATTACCTTCAGCCATCATCTGATGGCGTATGTCGAAATGTTTAAGCGCGACATGATCCGGATGACCCAGGTCAAAGCGATGGCCGACACCCTACCACTGGGTTCTGGTGCTTTGGCTACCACCACCTATCCGCTGGATCGCGAAGCGGTTGCGGCCGAGCTCGACTTTGCTTTTGTTTCACTCAACAGTCTGGATGGGGTTTCAGACCGAGATTTCTGTCTTGATTTTCTTGAAGCGGCGGCAGTCTTGATGATGCACCTCAGCCGTTTTTCTGAAGAGATTATCCTCTGGTGCAGCAGCGAATTTAATTTTATCACCCTGGATGATGCCTTCAGCACTGGCAGCAGCATTATGCCGCAGAAAAAAAATCCCGATATTGCCGAGCTGGTCCGGGGAAAAACCGGCCGGGTATATGGTAGTCTGATCGGTTTGTTAACCACCATGAAGGGCATCCCCTTAGCCTATAACAAGGATATGCAAGAGGATAAGGAACCGGTATTTGATGCCTATGATACCATTAAAATCTGCCTGATTACCTTTGCTAAGATGATCAAAACCCTGACGGTCAACAAAGCTACAATGAAAAAGGCTGCTGCCGGCGGGTTTTCTAATGCCACCGATGCCGCCGATTGGCTGGTTAAACATGGCGTTGCCTTTCGTGATGCTCACGAAATTATTGGCAAGCTGGTATTTTTTGCTTTAGAACAGCAAAAAAGTCTGGACGAGCTAACCCTTGAGGAATACCAGAGTGTTTCGCCAGTTTTTGATGAATCCATTTTTTTAGCGATCGACTTAAATGTTTGTGTCAACCAACGAAATATTATTGGTGGACCTGCTGAAGAACAGGTTCGAAAAGCCATCGCTTTTAATCATCAATGGCTTGCTCAAAACTGAAATTTTAATCAATTTCCCCGACTCTACCAAAGCAAATCAAGAAAGTTTTTTTCACTTCCTTTGTATTGTTTTTCACAAAGAAATATGTTATGCTTTAGGATATCAAAGATAAATTTAAACATAATTAAAATATAGAAGTAGAGAGTATAATATGGGAAAATACAAGGTTGGTAAAGAAACTAAGGATAAAATTTTTGAGGCTTCCAAGGCTTTGTTTTATGAAAGCGGCTATACCAGCACCACCTGCCTAAAGATTGCCAGAGAATCCGGGGCGAATGTTGGACTGATCAATTATTATTACGGCTCAAAAGGTGGCTTGGGCATTGAATTGTATAACGAAATCATGTCCACCATCAAAGCCAAGGTCGCTGAAAATCTAACCAAACTCGGAATACAAACTAGCCTGTTACTGCAGACTGCTATCGAGTGGCGGGTACTTAATAATAATATGCGGTTCAATAAAAATTTCAGCCGTTTTTATTATGATTTGCTGAGCGAAAATGTACTTTACAAAGAGCAGAGTGTCGTCACCGATTTTTATCGCAAACTGACCGAAAGTTGTGGTCTTGATTACAGTGACTTTGAAATAGCCTTTATCTCCTACTCCAGCGCCGGTGCTACCCAAGGGATTAATCTTGCCTACGATGCCGGGCTTATCGACTGCTCATCCCAAGATTTTATTAACGCCAGCATCCGCCTTTTACTAAACACTATGGGGCTTGATGCAAAGCTAAACGAGCAAGTAATTAAAGAATCCTATGCAATCGAAAAAAACTTTACCGTGCGAATCGAAAAAAACTTTGTCATCATCTAGATAATCTGTTTATCTAATCTTGTTCCACTAACTTACAGCGTCATGTTTAACATGACGCTGTTTTTTTCTATTATACGTTTTTTTGATCGCAATTAATATTATATCTCGAACTATTGACTTCACTTTGTTCTGCTTCTCAATCCTCACGCACTGTAAATATTGTATTATTTTTGTTTTAAACGCCTATTCCACAGTATTTTTTGCGCTATTTTTCGTAATATATTATTTTTATATGAATTTATCTGGACAATCCGCAATTTTCATGCTATTATCAAAGCATACTTAAACATAACTAATATTATACACAGATAACTCAAACTTTGAGTGTGAAAACCATCTTATTCTGACCAGTCCCGGCTCCGCAATTGTAAATAAAGCGTTTACGGGTGAATTACACACCAGTCTGAAAGGAGGAGAGCTAAAAGGATCAGGCACTAGCTATTGCACACATGCTATTATTCGTTGTTGTTCGGACAAGACCGTAAACGTTTAAACCAGTGTCTTTCATTAATTATGATTATCGGGATTGATTTCATTCCTGGTGATGCAGATGTACCTGACACAGCCCGCTTAAAAACTTGGGCTGTTCAAAAGCAAAATCTCACCGTTTAAATTTCGGGTGATAACTTAAAGAAGAGGTGAATCGATGAAAAATAATAATTTCTTAAAAATTGCTGTTCTATCGGTATTCTTTGTTCAAATGGGTATTGGAACCATTACACCAGCAATCGCCAACATCGCTGCTGCATATCCGGATGTTCCATTTACCACCCTATTACTGGTGTCCACATTGGCTGTCCTGACGTCTGTCCCGGCGACACTCATTTCCGGTCGAATTGCCGGAACCGTTGTAAAATACAAAACCTTATTAATAATCGGTATGCTTCTCTTCATTGGCGGTGGTGTCGCTCCCTATTTCATGGCAACCTCCAGCTTTGCAGCAATCTTAGCCGTTCGTGCCCTCTTTGGTATTGGTCTTGGAATCGTCACCCCACTTGGAGGAGCTCTAATTATTGCCTTCTTCGATGGTCAGGTTCGTGCCCAAATGATGGGTTTAAGCAATGTTATTGCCAATGTTGGCGGAATCTTATTTCAATTGCTTGGCGGTATGGCTGCCGGGATTGCCTGGCAATATGCGTTTCTTCCCCATGCGCTCGGAATCATTACCCTGATTCTAATTATGTTTTTGCCGGAACCGGCAAAGGCACCTGTTCAAGCAGATGGTGAAGCAAAACCAAAATTACCGGGTTCCGTTTTTGGTTTTGCGCTGGCAATTTTCTTCATCATGGCTTTAGTCTATCCAATGCTGGTTAATATGTCGACAATTATTGCCGTTAGTGGGATGGGGGGAGCCGCAGACGCAGCTCTAGTTCTAACCATGTTCACCGTCGGGGGCATGGCTGGCGGGTTTATTTTCGCTAAAATCTTTGGTATTTTTATGAGAAACACGCTTGCTGTTGGCCTTGCGATGCTGGCCATTGCGATGGCTACGATTGGTCTAGGCAATTCGATTGCCTTTATGTATATTGGCACAACCATTGCTGGTGTTGGCTTTAGTTTCATTATGCCAACAATTTTTATGAATCTGGGCGCAGCGGTTCATCCCAGTCAAATGGCCACTGCTTCGGGAATTGTTATGGCCTGTTTGAACATTGGGGGATTCTGCTCTGCCTACATCTTTGCCTTTCTTGGTAACATCACGGGTATGACTGAAAACATTAAATTCCCCTTCTATATTTCTATGACTGTATTCGCAGTGGCTGCGATCGCATATCTGCTGATAAAACCCAAACAGCCGATTGTACCTCAACCCGAATCAAACTAAAAATAGCCTTACCTCTTTTACAAGGGGTAAGGCTATTTTTTTGCACGTTCAAACGGGTTTTTCCAGTAATTTATCGCTCTTTAATCCGTAATCTGAACGACATTTTTTAGCGGTATCATTGTCAAAGCAATACCAAATAGAATGATCGCAAAACCAATTAAAGAATAAACCGAGGGAATTTCACCCACAAAAATAAAAACAAAAATCGGATTAAGGATCGGTTCCAGCAGCGATACCATCGAGGCCTTCAGCGCTGAAATCATCCTGACCCCTTTAAAGAACACCAGATAGGACATCCCGATTTGAAAGACACCCAGAAAAAGCAGTCCCAACCACCCGGTCATCGATAGCCCTGAAAAATCCAACTGGCCTGGAAACAAGACCAGGATCACCAGGCACAGGATAATATTATTGACACCAACGATCGAGTTATCTGAAACTGGGTATTCCTTGTCCATAAAATGCTGAACCAGGGCATAGGCCACCCCATTGCTCAATGCCAGCAAGTCACCCCAGAGATTCCCACCCACCGAGGCACTAAAAATGACAATGATCCCAACCAGAATAAATAAGCGGGGAATCAATTCTCTGCCGGTTACTTTCTTTCCGCGAACCACATAATATAGATATAGCCATAATGGCGCTGTGCATTGGAGAATGATCGCATTGGCCGCCGTCGTTATTTTTGTTGTCAGCACAAACATGATACACAAATAGCAGTAACCGATGATCAGCGCAAGATAGTTTTTAGAAAACCGCAGCTTCCTCCATTGAATCAGCGGCAAAAAAATAACCCCAGCGATAAACGCCCGACCAAAGGTAATCGTATAGGGATTAGCATTGATCAGCTTGATAAAAAAACCGCCGGTACTAAACAACACCATCGCGATAAGCACATATAAGGTTCCTTTTGCTTTATTATCCATGGCTACCTCCTTTTCTCAATCTTCTTTTTTGATGATACCATAACCACTCATTTTTTTCTCTATATTTTTGTTTTTATTTCCTGTATAATATCCATAATAAGGTGGAGGTAAACTTTGTATGTTATCACAGATTAAAAGTAGCGGTTTATTGGGGGTTAATGGCGTTATTGTAACAGTCGAGATAGATATTTCCCGGGGCTTGCCCTGCTATTCTCTGGTCGGTCTTCCCGATGCCGGCATCAAGGAATCGAAGGACCGGGTTTTTTCGGCGGTTAAAAATAATGGCTATAAGTATCCGATGGAACGGATCACCATTAATCTTGCTCCAGCCGATTTAAAAAAGGAAGGGCCAGCCTTTGACCTGGCCATCGCGCTGGGGATATTAAACGCTTCGGAGCAATTGAACTGGGATCATCCTGAAAATTATCTGGTCATCGGGGAATTGTCCTTAAGCGGTCAAATTAGAAGTGTCAATGGCGTCTTGCCGATGGTTCTGGCTGCTAAAGAAGCTGGTATTGCTAATGTTTTGGTTCCCTTTGAAAACCGTCACGAAGCCGCAGTGGTTCAGAATATCAACGTCTATCCAGTCAATGATTTTCACGAAGCTGTCTCATTCATAAAGAAGGAACTAATTATTGAGCCCTTCAAGGTCGATCTCAGTTCTCTTCTGCGCGTCGAAAACAGCTGTCATCGCATCGATTTTTCTGATATTCGCGGTCAGGATTCGGGAAAACGCGCACTCGAAATTGCTGCTGCCGGGGCTCACAACTGTTTGATGAGCGGTCCACCGGGATCCGGCAAGACCATGCTGGCTAAGGGTTTTGCGTCGATTCTGCCCGATCTCACCATCGATGAAGCCCTGGAAATTACAAAAATCCACAGCATTTCGGGACTGTTAAAAAACAATGCGATCATCAGTCAGCGACCCTTTCGTTCGCCCCACCATACCATTTCAAAGGTTTCTTTGGTCGGTGGCGGGCGGATCCCCAAACCCGGGGAAGTATCCCTGGCTCACCTGGGGGTGCTATTTCTTGACGAGTTGCCCGAATTTCAAAAATCCGCCCTCGAAGTTTTACGTCAGCCCATTGAAGATCAGGAGGTCACCATTTCCCGGATCAATGCCTCGCTCACCTTTCCGGCCAGTTTTACCCTGATCACCTCGATGAATCCCTGTCCCTGCGGATATCTTACCGACCCTGCTCACGAATGTATCTGCACCCCTCAGCAGATTAAAAACTATCACGGCAAAATATCTGGACCACTAATGGATCGACTGGATATTTTTGTCGAGATCCCCAGCACCACTTATGATGAACTGCAAACCAAACCCAAGGGTGAAAGTTCACAAGCTATTAAGAAACGGGTCGATGCCGCTCGCGAACTTCAAAATGCCCGCTATGCAGAGCTAGACATTTTCTATAATGCCCAGCTCACCCCTAAACTGATGGAAACCTATTGTCCCCTTGGACCGGCCGAAGAAAGCCTAATGGAAAAGGTCTATACCAAAATGAAACTCAGTGCCCGGGGCTATCAACCGGTTGCTAAAGCTAGCCCGAACCATTGCCGACTTAGATGGATCTGAAGCCATTCAGATCGGCCACTTGACTGAGGCCATTCAGTACCGGGCTATGACTAAACTAAACTAGGATCAGTCTCAAACGCTTTATCCCGTAAAAAAACGATTGTCAGGGGTAAACCCCTGACAATCGTTTTTTTTATTTTATTCATTGAATAATCATGCTGTTAATTCTTAATTAGCGAATTTGCAAATCGATCTTCATTTTTGCGAAGATACCAAAGCCCACCGACACCAACTGCTATTAGCGCCAAACTGATCAATTGCGCTGTACGCAATCCCATAAACATCAAACTGTCAGTTCTTAACCCTTCAATGAAAAATCGACCAACAGAATACAAGCCCAGGTAAACAAAGAATAGTTCACCATCAACCTTCTTAATTTTATCTTCGTAAAAAAAGATAAAACCAAAAGTCAGTAAATTCCAAATTGATTCATACAGAAAAGTGGGATGTACCTTAATCATTCCCAGAGCCACATCATTGACGGTAATCGCCCAGGGCAGATCGGTTTGTGAGCCATAGGCTTCCTGATTAAAGTAATTCCCCCAGCGCCCGATAGCCTGACCTAATGGCAATGCCGGTATCAGCACATCTGAGAAAGCAAAAAAACTGATCTTCTTGACCCGACATAATACCAGGGCCACAATCACACCGGCTATTATACCACCGTGAATAGCCAAACCACCATGCCAGGTTGCAAATATTTCTTGGGGATGAGCCGCATAATAGTCAAAACTGAAGATGACATAATAGAGCCGGGCACCAATGATCACCGCTGGTGTCATATACAAAAAGAAATCCATAACCAGATCAGGATTTATCCCGTATTTTGGCGATCGCTTGATTGCTAACAACAACCCAATCAGTAATGCGGAAGCAATTAAGACCCCATACCACCTGACTACAAGTCCAAATGCGGTAAAAGCGATTGGGTCTGGTGTATACATTATTACAGAATAGTGGCCAATTGACCGTTTTTAGCTCCGGCTGCATTTCCTTCTTCAACATCAAGATGCATATCCAATTTGAATTCTGGATGAACACGAACCAAGACATTATCAAAAATCAAGCCACGATCTCCGTCTAATTTAACAGATACAATATCTCTGTCTTTTAATCCAAAGGCAGCGCCTTCTTCAGGACTCATGTGGATGTGTCGAGCTGCCACAATGGCACCCTTAGCAATTTCAACTTCGCCAGCTGGTCCAACGATTTTAACACCCGGGGTATCAGCGATGTCGCCAGAATTTCTAAGCGGTGCTTGTACGCCTAAGCAAAAGCCGTCGCCTACTGAAACTTCTAATTGGGTATCAGGACGAACTGGTCCCAGAATACGAATACCTTTTAATGTTCCTTTAGGTCCAACCACATCAACTTTTTCTTCAGCTGCATATTGTCCTGGTTGGGATAAATCTTTCATCGGTGTTAATTGGTAGCCTTTACCAAATAACGCCTCTAAATCTGCCTGGGATACATGAATGTGTTTGTTTGATAACCCAATGGGTACTTTTCTTTCCAATTTATATCTCCTTGTCTAAAAATATTTGTAATAATCTTTATTCTATCCAATAACCAACGAAATGTTAAGACAATATTTTGTCTTCTTTGCTTTTTTTCGTTTTTTTTACTTTTTGGCTTAATTCCAGCATTTCCTGGGCATGTTCCCAGGTTTTTCGGGTCACTTCGGCACCGCCTAACATCCGCGAAAGTTCCTCTTTTTTACCCTTTTCGTCGAGAGGCAAAAAACTGACCTCTACTGAATCTTCTGCGGCTGTTTTTTCGACCATAAAATGCTGGTCTGCCATTGCCGCAATCTGGGGTAAATGGGTAATACAGATAATCTGCCGACCTCGGGGCGGGGTAACACTGAGAGCCTGAATCTTTTCGGCAACCACCTGGGCGGTTCTGCCACTGATCCCTGTATCGATCTCATCAAACACCATCGTTTCAATGGCGTCCAGCCCGCCAAATATGCTTTTGATGCTCAGCATAATTCGCGATATTTCTCCTCCCGACGCCACCTTGCCAAGCGGTTTCGGAGCCTGCCCTGGATTGACCGAAATTAGAAATTCAACAATATCCTGTCCATGGGCTGCCACCCGACTGATTTCATGTTCCACGGAAATTTCCACCTGAACCTTTTCCATCGCCAAATCACGCAGTTCTTTTTCCAGGGCGATTTTTAAAGCTTTCGCGGTTTTTAAGCGTAACTGATAAAGATTATTGCTTATCGTATAATACTTCTCTTGAATACCGCTTAATTCCTGATAATAATTCTGCAGGCTTTCATCACGATTTAGCAGACTTTTCAAGCGATTGCCAATTTCTTCAGCATAGGCCAGAATCTCAGCTATGTCTTGACCATATTTGCGTTTAAGTCGGGCAATAATGCTGAGTCGGGTTTCAATTTCGTCTAAATCTCCTAAACTGTACTCGATATCTTCCAGATAAGAACGCATCTCAAAAGAAAGATTTTCTGCTTCACTTAAAATGCCATTGACCGTTTCTAATTTATCCGCAAAGCTGCTATCAATTTTGGTAATTTCGGCAAGATTTTCAGTCAGCAAACTCAACCCGTCAAGAATCGCGGGCTGATCACCGTTTTCACCCCTGAGCAGTTCGTAGGAACGGCTGGTGTGGGTAAACAGACGTTCTCTGTTTTCGAGAATCCGTTTCTGCCCTTCTAGTTCTTCATCTTCTCCAATGATCAGGGCCGCCGCTTCGATTTCATTAATTTCAAACTGCAGGGTTTCCTTTTCGCGTTCCAATTCCCGTTCATTGGTTTCTAGTTCTGCGATCTGATCCAGAATTCGTTTGATTTCGATCGCGTAGGCAGCCGTCTGTGCCTGATATTGGCGGTTTTTATCACCACCAAAAGCATCCAGTAACTGGCGATGGTTCTCACGTTTAAACAGCGATTGATGCTCATGTTGGCCATGAATATCAATCAGTTGATCACCCATTGTTTTAAGCTGGGCGACGGTAATAATTAAACCATTGGCGCGACAAATATTGCGACCCCGATCATCCATTTCACGGGTTAATATCAACTGCCCTTCTTCCATCGGAATGCCATATTCCTGACATATCTCAATCAGACCTGGCTGTTCGCTTATGTCAAAAAGTCCCTGTACCGTCATCTTATTTTTTCCTTGCCGGATGTTTGTTTTATTACCCCGATTCCCCAAAACCAGAGTTAAGGCATCAATTACAATCGACTTTCCTGCTCCGGTTTCCCCGGTGATCACATTGAGTCCCGGATCAAAATCCACCGATAGGTGATCAATCAGCGTATAATCGTTCACAACGAGATTTCTCAGCATAGAGCCCTCCCTATTTCATCAGCTTTTTAAATTTACCCACAATTTCACCCACCATGTCACGGTTACGGACAAGCACAAAGATGGTATCGTCTCCTGCGATGGTGCCCACAATTTCGCACCAGTCCATCGAATCGATGGCCAGGGCTGCCGCCTGAGCCATCGCCGGCAGGGTTCTCAATACAATCGTATTTTCAACACAATCGATGGTTAACACCGATTCTTTAAAAACAGCAGTAACCCGTTCAATATAAATGGTACTAATATCTTTAAGGGGCGCGTAGTGTTGTATCCCTTCATGACTACTGACCTTGATCAGTTTTAACTCTTTAATATCCCGGGAGATGGTTGCCTGGGTCACTGCAAAACCGGAATCTTTCAATGCCTGAGCCAGCTCTTCCTGGGTTTCGATGAGATTATTCTCTATTATCTCAATAATTTTTAATTGTCTGGATACTTTCATGTCTTTTCCTTCCTTAAAAGTACAATTTCTATCGCCTCCGTACTGGCTTTTATGCTATCGCGATTCTTATTCATTTTTCCTTCTGTTTCTAATACTCACTGGTCAACTTAATCCTCAGCCGATCATAGCTACTCATCTGATTTAGACGGATCAAACGGGTACAATAAGTCGCTTTTTTAATTTTTATCGAATCCTTAGGGGTAATCGAAACCGTGGTCTGGCCATCAAAGGTGACCATAATGTCCTTTTCACGTTCGCCAAATTGGAGACGGATCACCTCATCTTCTGGCAAAATATAGGATCGGTCATGCAATCGATGGGGACAGATGGGGTTGAGAATCATCACACTAGCCTGGGGCGAAACTACCGGCCCACCAGCAGCAAGCGAATAACCGGTCGAGCCGGTGGGGGTGGCGATGATCAACCCGTCAGCCCGAAATTTGTCAATCGTTGAGCCATTGGCCTTGGCTTCGATATCCATCATCCGAAATCCCCGGCTTTTAACCAGAACATCATTTAAAGCGACATAAAAACAGGCGCTTTCATTTTCCTTTTTTATACTGCAGCTAAGCATCATCCGTTCTTCAATATAATACTGCCCCGAGCTTAAATTTTTCAGCGCTTCTTCATAATTGCCGGCCTCACCTTCGGTTAAAAACCCCAGCTTACCGAGATTGATGCCGAAAATTGGAATCGAATAAAAACAAACCTTGCGGGCAACAAATAACAGGGTACCATCGCCACCCAGAACCAGAATACAATCGGGTTTCCGGTAGAAAAGGCTTTTAGGATAATAAATAACACCTTCATCGGGGTAGTTCATCTGCCCTTCCAGAAGCGCTGTTTTAAAACCGTTTCGGAGCAAATAGGCGATGCATTTTTCTGCCAGCGCAGGGCTATCCGGCTTATCCATGTTCAAATAAATGCCGATTTCCTTAATTTTTTTTAATTCCGCTTGCAAGCTTACTCACTTCCTATTCGTCCTGGGTTTCTTTCTTTTTTTTACAGCTTTCATGAGCGATTGTCACCACTGAATGAATCAAAGCTGACCAGTTTTCCTCAATCTCCGGCTCGGTATTTTCAACAAAAACTAAAAATTCGATGTTTCCCTTGGGTCCCTGTATCGGCGAGAAATCAAGACCCTTTATCAAAAATCCCTGACTTTCGATGGCAGTAATCACTTCAAACAAAATCGATTCATGTACCTTTTTATCCCGAATGACACCATTTTTGCCAATTCGTTCCCGTCCGGCTTCAAACTGCGGCTTAATCAGCCAGATTCCCCTGGCTCCAGCTTTCATAAACAACTTAATCGCCGGAATCAGCTTGGTTATCGAAATAAATGAGACATCCATGACGGTTCCGTCGACCGTTTCTGAAATATTTTCTGCCGTCAGATAACGAAAATTGGTTCGTTCCATCGAAACAACCCGGGGATCATTTCGTAATTTCCAGTCCAGTTGCCCATAACCCACATCGACTGCATATACCTTTTCGGCGCCATTTTGCAATAAACAATCGGTAAAGCCGCCAGTCGATGAGCC
>JAHIQT010000073.1 GCA_018903255.1 Bacillota bacterium
CCGAAATTTGTCGGTGGTTTGGGGGTTGCACATAAGATTTGGTGGGATGAAATGCCGCCAGGGATTAAAGCATTCGACCCAGAAAACAAACTGATTTTTATGACTGGGCCGGTTACCGGAACAGCGTCACCTTCAAGCGGAAGAGCTGAATTTGTTTCCATATCCCCACACAGTTATCCAGAACAATACGCAAATACCGGTATCGGCGGTTCTTTACCCACCTATCTAAAGTGGTGCGGTTATGATGGGATTATCATCGAAGGTAAATCACCGGTACCGGCCTATCTTTATATCTCAGCAGATGGGCCAGAATTAAGGTCAGCACAGGATATCTGGGGATTAGGGCTAGTTGATGCCCAGGAAATATTACATGACCGTCATGGGGAAAACTCGTCGTCTTATGGGATTGGACCAGCAGGTGAAAACCTGATTCGTTTTGCTATCATCGGTTGCGGCATTCACAGTGCAACCGGCCAGGGTGGTCATGGTGCCGTCATGGGTTCAAAGAATCTCAAGGCCATCACGGTAACCAAGGGCAAACATCAGGTGAAGGTCGCTGATCCGGAAGGTCTATTAAAAACAACCTTGAAATTTGGACCGATCAGAAAACCCATGCCTGTTTACGATATGGATTTGGCCGATGATAAAACAAATCCTTTCTGGGATCGCTGGACGGGCCCGGATCGCAAACCTAATTTCTCAATCAACTGGATGGGGAATGTTCACAATAAACCCTTTAAATTTTTAAGTCATTCCTGTGGATTGGGATGCTATGCCTCCTGTGGTTTCTTTGAATTCAAAAATGTGCCTGCTGTAACCGAACCGAAACTGATACACGCTATGACAGGATGCAACCACACCCGTTATGAGCAGTTTTTCGATCGAGAAAATGAAACAGTACCGGGCGAAAATTTCAGAAAAGGTCTGGAAATTCATGAACTGGCGCAACAATTGGGGTTTGGCCATTTTGATATCATTTATGGTTTTGTTCCCTGGTTGTATTATACAAAAGCTATGGGTCTTGACACCGAATCTAAGGTTGGAATGCCAACTGATGTTCGGTCAAATGTTTGGTGGATTAAGCTTCTGAAAATGATTGCCTACCGTGAAGGTTTTGGGGATCTCATGGCTGAGGGGATCCGTCGAACGGTTGTGGAATTGGGTGAGGATGAATACGCTCATCCTATTTATGAAGGTCCTGAAGCAGCCAGAGAAGGTAACTGGCCTAAGGTCAGATTGCCGCTGGCACCGTTGGGGGCCTGGGGATACACATCAAGAAGTTTGGTTATGGAAATGCCATTCCCAATGGGCATGCCAGGTCTTTTAAACTGGCTCATTGAAACCAGAGATCCTCATCACAGCAAGTGGCCGGATTGGGCGCATAAACGCTTTGGTGAATGGATGGCAACAGAAAAAGATCATTATAACAGTACCTTCCCACTGGAGTGGGCAAGACAAAGCACCATTCGGGGAACGCTGTTAGATTCTCTGACCGCCTGTTTCCAGTTCCCACTGCGTAAATATATGGGAATGGAATTTGATTATGATGAGGTCGGGGACGGTTCCGAAACGACTTCTATGGAAGCAACTCTCTTTTCCCAGGTTACTGGAGTTAATGTTACCGAAGATGAGTTTTTCGAATATGGTGAACGAATCAATACCTTGTTTAGAGCCATTCAGATCAGAAACCATAGCCGCACCGCTGATATGGAATTTAATGAGTTAATGCCCCGGCTTTATGATGCCTATGATAAGGATAAATTTAAGATTACTACCCAAAATTGGTATGAATATTTAGGTTGGGATAGAGAAACTGGTTGGCCGACCCGGGAAACGTACGAAAAATATGGATTGAAAGATGTGGCTGATGAACTGGCGAAAATAGATAAATTGCCCCAAAAATAAAAATAGACGTTAATCAGATATTTTTAAATCGATATAGATGAAAGAAGGAGAAAACATGGCAGAAAAATTCGAAAATATCGTTGTTGGTGCTGGCTTTGCAGGTCTGACCTGTGCCGGATATTTGGCTAAAAGCGGCCAAAGGACTCTGCTTTTAGAAAAAGGTTCGGTAATTGGTGGGAGGGCTGCGGCCCACCCTGCCAATGGATATAATGTTGTGATGCATCTGCCACTAATTATGACATCCCTCAATGGTGGTGGTGGGTACGGATGGGCGAATGCAGCAAAAGATTTTGGTGCCGACATTAAACTGCACTTTAGCCGAGAACCGCGGCTTTATCTTAATGGTGTAGAGGATCCATATATGACAATTCCAAAATGCATCACAACCGAAGCTGCTGTTGACTGGATGGAGAGTTTTTTAAAAAAAGCCCGTCCGGATCTCTGGTCTAACAGCTGTAAGTCTGAACTATATCCGATGGTTGATGAGATACTTCACAAGCCATTTAAAGAAATGTGTGAAGAATGGGATGAAGTATCAGTAAAAGACTGGGTTCAATCCCGGAGTATGGATAAGGGGATTGAATATGTGTTTACATCATTGATGGCCTGTTTCTGCTGGACTGCTGATGCGGAATTCACCTGGAACTATGGTTCAGCAGCCAAAGGATTTGTGATGCTGCGCATATGGATTGGCAATCAGGGGGCTATGTCAGTCGCAATCCCTGATCTTCAGCATGGTATATGTGAGCCCATAGCGGAAGCCATTACCACGAATTTTGGTTGTGATATTAGAACAAACTCAGAAGTCATTAAAGTTATCATTGAAGATAATAGGGCGGTTGGAGTTGAAATAAAGGATGAAAATGGAACTATTAAACGAATCAAAGCTAACCGGGTGATTCTTGCCACAACCTGGCTGGATTACCTGAAATTGTTTGAAACAGTGCCGCCAACCTTGATGGAAACTATGAAAGCGCCTCTTCAACAGAAAATGGGCGGAATCTTTTTAACGTATCAGTTGAATAATTCCATCAGTCTGGATGGAGCATTTACGCTGTTTATTGATCCAAAAACGGGTTCATCAATTCAGGGTGGATGTGCTCAGAATATTGAGCAGCCATGGAACGTTCCGGATGGAAAGCAACTTATCTGGGCATATTCGGTAAGAAGTGATGCCGATTTTAATCGATTGGGACTGGAAGGAATTGCGGCGGAAGTTACCCAAAATATGGAATTGCTTTATCCGGGATTTAATCGCGCATTGGAATCTACCAGCCCGGTGAAAGGCGCCAGTTATCCGTCTCATTATCGATTTAGTTCACTTCCTAAGATTCGCCAAAAATCGCCGGATGTGGACGGTCTATTCTTTGCCGGTGAATGCACCTGGCCGATGTATGGTCAGATTACTGATGGAACTGCCAGCACTGGCGCAAACGTGGCTAAATTAATTCTGGAGACAGATGATTTAGCAGGGGTATGAAATAAAATCACGGCATGATTGATTTCGATTAATGAAAAATAAATTCAAAATTAATGTATTTTAATGAAGGGGATCAAATGAATGAAAATATAGTCAGAATGCCCCCAGGAAATGCACCAGATATCCAATGCCATCATTATTTTGATGGCAAATGGGAAGACCAGATGATTTATGTACCCCAGGAACTGCCATTGGCCATTTATATCAATGGCAGAGAACTGGTTACAATTCTATGCTCCCCTTCAAAGCTGAACTTTTTAGTCGTTGGATATTTATTGGCTGAGGGCATCATCGAAAATATTGAGGATATTAATATTTTAAGAGTCTGTGAGGAGAATTCAATTGCCGATATCAGATTGAAAAACAATGATTATAAATTGCCTGACAAACGAATTCTCACATCAGGATGTGGCGGAGGGATGAGTTTGAATAACGGTCATTATCAAGAAAGGCTGGTTTCAACACTGAGTGTGGCACCTGAAAAACTTTTTATACTTGTCAAGCAAATGATAAAAAGCGGAAAAGCTTATCGTTTAAGTGGTGGCAGCCACACATCTGCACTTTGTGACACCAACCACATCATTGCCTTGGGAGAAGATATCGGGCGTCACAATACCTTGGATAAAATCATCGGTGAATGTCTGATGAAGAATGTTTCAACTAAGGACAAAATCCTTATCACCAGTGGGAGAATCGCCTCTGAAATGTTAAGAAAAGCGGTCAAGATGGAAATACCTATGGTAGTGTCATTAACTTCCCCAACCCAACAGGCGATAATATTGGCCAGGGAATTGGGGGTTACTCTGGTTGGTTATGTCCGGGGCAGCCATATGACTGTTTACGCCAATGAAAAACGACTGGGAGTTATAGCAAAAAATGACGAGCAACACGTCTCTGAACAAATAGGTTAAAGAATGACTTCCGGAATGCTTAAAATCCGGAAGTCTGTTTACATTTAAAAACAGGAAAAATTATCAGAATAATAGTATAGTAGATAGTGTAAAATAAGTGGATCGACGCGACATGAAGTGGTAGTCCGTCTTAAAAGTCTTTGATATTATTTAAAATACTGGAAAAAATTTAGGAGTGAAATCAATGTTAAATATTATATTGCTGGGGCTGGTAAGCTTTTTTTCAGACATCAGCTCAGAAATGGTTTATCCTTTGATTCCCTTATATCTGACATCGGCGTTTGGAGCGACGCCAGTACTTGTCGGGATCATCGAAGGGATTGCAGAAAGTATTGCCAGCTTATTAAAGGTCTACAGCGGTTATATCTCAGATAAGTACAAGCGGAAAAAAATTCTGGCTTTTGGTGGGTATTCCACCGGAATCATTTATAAAATAGCGCTGTTGATTGCCTCCTCCTGGACAGGGATCTTGTTTGCCAGAGTGATTGATCGGATTGGAAAAGGGATCAGGACAGCGCCCCGGGATGTTTTAGTCTGTGAAAGTGCGGATACAAACAAGATGGGGAAGGCTTTTGGTATACACAAAGCTCTGGACATGGCCGGATCAGCCCTAGGAATCTTAATCGCTTTTTTCCTCCTGTCACAGGCGGAAGGAAACCTTGACTATAAAACGCTGTTCACAATTTCTATCATTCCCGCAGCAATCGGGTTGGTGATCCTACTGTTTGTCAAAGAAAAAAAAGAACTACGAGAAGTCAAAGAGCGAGAACCCTTCTGGAGAAATGTGAAAAATTTGGATGTAAACTTAAAACTTTACCTGGCTGTGACGTTTATTTTCACACTAGGCAATTCGTCCAATGCTTTTTTAATTCTCAGAGGAAAGAGTCTAGGCCTAACTGACGCAAATGTGATTTTGCTCTACTTCATTTATAATGTATCAGCAGCTTTATTTTCCGTGCCTTTTGGTCATCTGTCGGACAAGTACGGCCGGAAAAAGATTCTTGTTTCTGGGTATATCACCTTTGCCTTGGTTTACGTCGGGTTTGCTTTTGTCTCAAATGCAGAGGTGCTGGTGATTCTGTTTATCATTTATGGTCTTTACACCGCCATGACAGCAGGCGTTGAACGGGCTTTAGTCTCAGAAATTTCACCAGTCAATCTAAAAGGGACAATGCTGGGACTTCAGGCCACCATTGTAGGGATTGCCCTGCTGCCAGCCAGTGTCATTGCCGGCCTGTTATGGAACGTTTTTGGACCTCAGGCACCATTTGTTTTTGGCGCCGGGCTGTCTCTGTTTGCCGCCGGTATGCTGATTTTTCTGATGAACCGAAATTCAAAACAAGACGGGCAAATATAAGCTATACCGGCAAGAAGGGGAAAACTATGTAGAGAAATTAAGGTGGAGATAATGAGGGTTGAAATAGGTCTTAAATCGAGCTGCTTCTGTTAGCGTTTTGCGATGCGTAAATAGGATTTCAATAAAAAAAACAGCACTATGCGGTGCAACATCAATTTTTTCAGCAATTTTTTCTGGACAGAAGTCGGCAACCAGAGTGATCTGTTTTTGAAGTTCCAACGGTTTATTGAAAAGTAATAAAATATCTAAATCTGAGTTTGTCAGTAATTGATTTTTATTTAATCGAAAGTCATTGGTATTTTCAAAAAAATACTGTTTGATGGCATAACATATATTTTTTTTATCAACATCAAAAGTTTTTTTGATGACTAAAGATTGCAGTTCGGATCCAACAGGTGCGATCGAAAAGTCAAAATCATTGAGACCGGCAAACATATTGGAAAGAAGCTCATCCTCCCGGTAATGTAAGCTGAAATGATCAAGTGCCGGTCTGGTGATGTAATTTCCTTTGCGTGGGATTGTCATGATATAGCCCTCATGAGCAAGAATCATCATGCTTTTCTCAATGGTTGATTTACTGGCGTTGTAAATATCCATTAGTTCGTTTTCAGAGGGTAATCGGCTGCCAGGTCTCAGTTCGCCCGAGATTATTTTATCTGAAATGTCTTTGATGATTTGTTTGTATAGTTTAGTATCCATAATTATTGACCTCGAATTTTGAAGGCATTCCCTTTAAAATAGCTCTTTCCATAGCGTATGATTTGACTGACCTCATTTCGGGCTGTCGCTTCGATTTGAATAATCGGAAAGCCAATTTCAACTTCTAAGATTGAAGAAATGTGTTCATCAGAAGACAGGACAGCCAAGGTTACATGCTTTTTAATTTTTTCACCATTATCAGCATTTTCGTCAATATTGATGTAATGAAACTCTTTTTCCAGTACCGGTTCTTTAGGATTATAATGAAGATAAGTTATATCATATCCGACGACCTCACCATTATTGAAGATACGCTGTTTAACTTCAATGATCTTTTTTTGAGTGAAATTCTGCATGCGAATACGAAGATCATCGCTCATATCAACAATATCGACAGACAGCAATTTATGTTCAAAATCCTGATCGTCATTTGCTTTGAAATTGATATCAAAATGAGTGAAGTCTGGTTTGCTGACAAAGTGACCTTTTCCCTGAACGCTGTAAATATAGGATTCATTGATCAGTACCGCCAGAGCCTTTCTCACCGTCATCCGACTGATTCCATAGCTTTGACTCATGTAATTCTCGGAAGGAAGGGGATCACCGGGACTTAAACTGCCATCCGCGATGTCTTTTTTGATCGCATTAACAATAATCTGATATTTTGAGAGGGGTGTTTTATTGGCCATTTTTTTCGCGCATCCATTCGTTACATTTGGTGA
>JAHIQT010000074.1 GCA_018903255.1 Bacillota bacterium
AATAACGACAAATGAACACCCTTACAAAAAGCCAGCATCTTCTTTGGGATCCGTCCCAAGATGATGCTGGCTTTAATACTAAGGCATGATGTTTTCGCAACCCAGTGTTTGCCTATAAACATATAATCTTACCTTGCGTTCTACACAGGCAAACGTTTTATACTAAATACCCCGACTGCGGCCACAAACAGCACCACAATAAAGACGGCGAAACCGCTGATGATGAGCGTGGTATTGGCCTGACCATTGACAATCGCAAGACCATCAAAACTATTGTATAGGGAGAATTTTCCCAAGAATTCAGTCCGTTCAGACAACTTGCTGAGAATGTTTAAGATAAAAAAAACAATCGGTATCAGCGCACCAAAGAACAACGCCGGTTTTGAACTGTTGAACAAGCAGGAAAAGAAAAAACAGAACATCGCGATCGTCATGGTCATCAGACAGGCTCCCAAATTCAGCTTTAAGAATACTCTTGCTTCAAGCATTCCCGGGAAAAACTGTTCACTCATGGCATAGCCAACTAAAAAGAGCACCGTAAACAAAACCGCAATCGAGGCCAGCAGATAAATCCCCTGAGTCACAATGATTTTAATCCGACTGTTTGGGGTACACAGCAAACTGGTAAACGACCCCTCATAAACCCATTTTGCGACCAGTCGGTTGGCCAGAATAATGCAGTAGACCATTGGAAAGAGATAAATCAGAAAACCGTAAAAGAGACTTGCAATAAATCCGGTAAGACCACTTTCAATGGTACCAAAGCCCATGGCATTTACCAGGCTAGTCGGTAAAATTGACATCATATCCATCATTGCGCCTACCCCGCTGGGATCATAGACATAGATAATGACGGCCAGATAAATAGACATCAGAGCGACAAAAACGAACAATAACAGGGTATTGTTTTTGATATTTTTGAGAAATAATGGAATACTCATGCTTTTGTCACCTCACGAACTTTTTCTTCCTGATCCGGCTGAGCTTTGGTTTTTGTTTTCTTTTCAGCCAGCAATTTTCGTTTTTCCTGCGGTTTTTCTTTCATTCTTTCTTGCGGTTTTTCGATCAGTTTTTTTTCTTTCACTTCTTTTTTGATCTCATGGTGATTTATTTCCTTCTGATAATGCTTCTTAAAAATTTCTTCCAAGGATTGATTTTTTGAATTAAATACTAATACTTTTTCATGGGATAAAACCTTCATCAGAACATCAATCCGATCACCCGGAGCAAAAATTTCGTAGTCGCTCTGTGAAAACTGCAGATAACCGAAACCATACTTTTTAATTTGCTCGAGATTCGGCGGTGCTGAAAATTTAACCAGATAGGCCTTTGTTTCTTCGGCGCGAAGGCTGACAATGTCCATGTTTTCGACCAGATGGCCTTCTTTAAGAACCCCAACCCGGTCACAGGTTCGTTCCACCTCTTCAAAGCGATGGGTTGACAGCAACACCGTTTTTCCGCGGCGTTTTTCTTCGAGAATGAGGTCTAAGAATCGGGACTGCATCAGCGGATCCAGGCCGCTAGTCGGTTCATCCAGCACCAGGGTTTGGGGATCATGCATCATAGCTGTAACGAAAGCTAGCCTTTTTTTCATACTAGTTGACATATTTTCAATTTTTCCCCGGGTTTCCACTTCAAACCGTTCAATTAGCGAATCTCTGAGCTTGGCGTCTTTCTGTCCAAACATGCCGCGCATCTGAGTAATAAAATTGAGGTATTCCTTTACCCGCATATTATCAAAAAGAACCACATCTTCAGGGACATAACCGAGATTTTTTTGAATCGCAGATGCCCTGGAAAAACAGTTTAACCCATCAATGGTGGCTTTACCCCGGCCAGCGCGGATCAATCCCATCAGCATCCGAATGGTGGTCGTTTTGCCGGCATTGTCTGGGCCGACATAACCAAAAGCCTCACCCTTTTCAACCTTGAAATTTAAGTTGAAAATACCTTTAGTGCTTGAATATTTAAGGGTAACGTCGGTTAATTCAATCATTTTTTTCTCCTTACAAACATTATTCCGTTTTATCGTTGGGATCAACAAATTGGTCAATCCGTTTGTTCAGTTCATTGGCAATGCGGCCAAAATCTGAACCGGTAAGGGTTTCCCCCCGGATTCCCGGTGATATATTACAGATCTCTAATACCTCAAGCAGGACGCTTTTGTCAAATGGGGTATTCATCGACAGCCCATTGATCAAGGTTTTTCGTCGATTCAGAAAACTGGCTTTGACAACCGCTAAAAACAATTCCTTATTCTCCAGTTCTATTTTAGGAACTGCCAGTTTTTTTAAGGTTACGACGATCGAATCGACCTTGGGTTTGGGGATAAACACATGGGAGGGCACATCAAAATCAATCGAAATATCGGCATAAAATTGTGCTACAATACTTAGCGATCCGTAGGCTTTTGTGCTGGGAACCCCACACAGACGCTCGCCCACTTCTTTTTGTATCAGGAAGGTCATGCTCTCAATTGGCAGATCTGATTCCAGAAAACCCATAATAATAGGAGTCGTAATATAATAGGGTAGATTTGCCACAATTTTTAGCGGCATGGTAGTAAGATGATCGCCTAGTACCTCCTTGACGTTAGTTTTTAGAATATCGCCCTGGATAATTTCTACATTGTCACATTCTTTAAGCGTCTCCTTAAGCACCGGTATCAGTTTTTTATCTATTTCTACTGTCACAACCTTGCCGGCATGTTCACTGAGCGCCTGAGTCATGGTACCAATCCCCGGACCGATTTCAAGCACTAGATCTCTTTCACTTACATCTCCGGCTCTGACAATTTTTTGAACAATATTTTCATCAATTAGAAAATTTTGTCCAAAACGTTTATTAAAGTGGAGATCATATTTTTTTAGCAATCCTTCAATGACCCGTGGTGAAGTTAATTTTTCCATTCATTTCCTTTCGTTTTGTAAATATTAACGCACTCTGAGAGTCCTCAGAAGTTTTTTTTTATAACTTGATTATTATACACCTAATTTAATCCCGCGGGAAGACCTTATCACGAATTCGACGCGGAAAGGCACGCGCTTTTGGACATTTAAGGCGCTATTTATGATATCTTCAACCATTATAGCGTCAAATCTTTCTTTTCGCAAATCTTCCAATATTCTATGTCGAAGTATCCTGCTTTTGCCTTTCATCGATTAAGCTAGTGATAAATATAGCTAACACCATATTACTTCCTTGAAATAAAAGAAGCTTCTCAAAATATCATGCGCGTTTAACGACTCAAACAACCGTCAACCCCATCGTTTTTTTATTGCCTGATATGCTTTATCACCCTTTCAGGAGCTCGCTGTTGGCAACATTTCTGAAAAGCTAAATTTTTTCTGTAGATTTATTAGAAAGCTGATGGCATTTAGCTAAAAAAGAAAACGTCATCATGACTCAAGCTCGACTCTTATTTTTACTTTCCTACAAACTATTTCAATTTTGCTTAATGCTAAATTAATCACTTTTAGAAATGATTCTTCGTTAATTTTTGATCCGATTGCCGATCATCGAACGTTTTCCCTTTAATAAAGCCATTTCTTTGTCAATACCTATCAGTTTAGATCGACTTATTTTTGGACTTTCTTAAATGGATTTAATCATCAACTTGCAAAATGTCCAGCTCTAATGTATTATACACATTGCTAATTTGTAAATAAATTGCAACAATCAATGATGCATTTAAGTCACGTCAACATCGTGACACCATCATGTTTTGACATTGGAGGTCAAATGAAGAAAAACTTAATCAAGAACGCCTGTGTAAGCCTTGCCTTTGCTTTATGCCTGGGCATCGCCCCAAGTGCCGTTATAGCAGAAGCAGCCGAGGTGGATTCAATGCCAATTGCCGTGGCCGTTGATACTTCCGAAAATTCTGCCCCCCTGCCCAGCTTATTCTCAGCACGAGCCACAGCACCAGCCGCTGATAATGCCTATTTCTTTGCCAATAACCCTTATGCCCAGGGTGGCTACGGTATGCCAAACTGTACCGCCTACGCCTTTGGCCGGGCATATGAAATTTTGGGAACCATACCAAACTTACGCATGGGTAATGCAAATTCCTGGTGGGCTTATAATCAAAGCACCGGCTATTATCCCTCCGGATCGACCCCAAAGCTTGGCGCCGTGATCTGTTGGGGCGGTAGTTCAGACGGGCATGTGGCCATCGTTGAAGCGATCAACGGCGATACGGTCACCTTTTCCGAATCAACCTACAGCGGCGTTTATTACCAGAATTACAGCTATACTATCGGTGCTGAAGATGCTACCTCTGTTGGCGGTTTCCAGGGTTACATCTATCTCGGCGATTATATTGACGCCTCATCGGATACAAGCCCCCCAGTCTTATCAGATGTACTGGTTACCGACTATCAAGGTGAAGGAATCAAGGTCACCGCGCTAGTTTCTGATGACTTAAGCGGCATCGATAAAGTTTTCTTTCCAGTGTGGACTGAAAGCGGCGGCCAGGATGATTTAATCTGGCATCAAGGAACCGTTACCGGCAATGTGGCCAGCGTCTTTATCCCATACAGTGATCACAATACTGAACTTGGTGATTATAATGTCCATGTTTATGCTTATGACAAAGCCGGTCATTATACTATGACTGCTACCTTGATTACAAAGGCCGACACCTTTACCAGCTTGGGTAAAGTTGCTCAAGCAAGCTAAGCACCCGCTACCAAAACAAAAAATCCTTCCAGATAACGTTAATCGACGTCACTGGAAGGATTTTTTCTGCTTAAAGCGATTGTTCCGGTCAGACTGACGATGATAAAATCATCAGTGCCAGTATTTAGTATTTATCCATTTCGATATCATCCAACAAAATCTGCGGTTGTGCTGTCTGTTGGTTAGTTTGGGCAGTTTTTATCTGAGGAGTCGCTACAGTGGCTTGTCTCTTACCTGCGCTACTGCTCGATTTGCCTTTTAATTTGAACTTAGAAACCATATTTTTGAGCAGTTCGGCCTGGCCAGACAATTCTTCGCTGGCAGCGGCGCTTTCTTCGGCCGTTGCTGAATTGGTTTGAACCACCTGGGATACCTGTTCAATCCCCTGAGTAATCTGGGCAATGCTGGTGGCCTGATCATTGGATGCCAGAGCAATGTTGCTGACCAGATCGGTTACTTTGGCGACTGATTTCAAAATCTCTTCCAGGCTATCAGCGGTATCATTGGCAATCTTTGTTCCAGATTCGACCTTGTCAATCGAGCCTTCAATCAGACCAGTCGTTTCCTGGGCGGCTTCGGCACTCCGGGCCGCTAGTGAACGAACCTCTTCAGCGACCACCGCAAAGCCTTTTCCATGCTGGCCGGCTCGAGCCGCTTCTACCGCTGCATTAAGAGCCAGAATATTGGTTTGGAAAGCAATGTCATCAATGACCTTAATAATCTTGGATATATTTTTGGAGGATTCATTGATTTCTTCCATCGCATTGACCATATCGCCCATCTGTTTGTTGCCTTCTTCGGCCGTTACCCGAACATCAAGGGTTCGCTCATTGGCAGCGTTGGCGTTTTGCGCATTTTTCTTGGTTTCTTCAGCCACTTCATCAATGGAAGCGGATAATTGCTGGATTGCACTGGCCTGTTCAGTTGTTCCTTGTGCCAGCGCCTGACCACCATCAGATATTTGTCGCGATCCCGCTTCTACCTGGTTGGCGGAGTTCCCAATCTCAGTCAGAATTTCACTAAGATGGGCGGTAATGTCATTGATCGCATATTTAATATTGACAAAATCTCCCAGATATTCAGCTGTAATCTCCTGGTTGAAATCACCATCGCTGACTTTTTCCAGCGTTTCTGAAATTTCATGAACATACTGTTTTAAGAAGGTAATGGTTTTATTCATGTCTTCTTTGATCTGACCGTTTTGACCCAAATAGCTTCCCGTCATGGCCGTCGTGAGATTACCCTGCGCCAACTCATTAAGCACTTGGGAAGCTTCCTGCATTGGCTCAGTTAAGGCATCAAGGGTGTTATTAAAGCCGTTGATTACCTTGGCATAGTCTCCCGGGAATCGCGATACATCGGCCCGGTTGTTAAGATCGCCGGCAACGGCGGCTTTGGCCATGCTATCTGATTCTTCTAGCAGCATGATGATGTTTTCCATCAGCTTGATAAAACCGGGTATTAAGCGATCATTTTCACTGAGTTGACCGGCCGCTTTTAAGCCATCCAACATTTTCATATCCCCATTTGAAATATCATCCACTGCTCTGACCATGATCATCAGCGAATCTTGAATGGTATTGATGGATTTGGCTATTTCACCATAAATCCCGGAGTAATTGGCTTCAATGCGTTTTGTTAAATCATTCTTGCTCATCAGCGCCAGAATTTCGTTTCCTTCAGTCAAGGCGCCTAATCCGTCAATACAGGAGTTGATACTATTTTTCAAATCAGCGAAATCACCCTTGGCTTCAAGGTTTATTTTTTCAGGGATTTCTCCTTTTCCAATCTTATCGATGTAACCCGAGGCCATATTCAGTGGTTCGATGACAGCATCCAGGGTAGCATTAAAGCCTGCGATGATATCTCGGTAACCACCACTTAGCGCTTCTGTATTCCCACGAACCGATAATCTGCCAGCGACAGCGGCGACTGTCAGCATTTCGGTTTCCTGGATTAGCTCTCGTAAAGACTTGACCATATCGGCCATACTGATTCCCAGCACATCTTTATCTGATCTTGGGTTGACATCCATCGTTAAATCGCCTGCGGCGATCCTTTTTGCTGCCATTGCCTGCTCTTTGGTATTGTCTGCCATCTCACTAAACGCCGCCGTCAGTTCCGTTATTTCGCTGCTAATGGCAGAAATTTCATCGGTACTGACATCGACATCACCGACTGCCAGTTTGTTGGCAACGCCTGCTAACATATTGATTGGCTTGGCGATTTTTCTGGATGTGAAAATTGTCAGCATCACCATTCCAGCTATAACGATCAGCATAATGATAAAAGTAATCAGCTGAATAAGATTATAAGCGCTGTCAAACTCTTTATTCGGAAGACCGGTGGTTATTGTCCAACCGGTATTTCCGACCATCGCAACATAGCCGTGATTATTTGTACCATCACTGCTATATTCGATCGCCCCGGTCTGTTGAGTCAAAACCGCATCTTTAATATTATCTGACATATTCGCATCTGTAATATTGGTGTTGCCATATTCCTGGTTAGGATGATAGATCAGCTGTCCATCAGCACTCGCCAGAATGAAAAATCCCGTTTCACCTAAATTATATTCGCCCATCATCGTTGAAACGCTATCCAGTGAAAAATCTAACCCCGCTGCACCGATAATTTCCTGAGTGCCGGTACGATAGATCGGTGAAACCGCTGTTACCACCATTTTGTTGGTCATAGCATCCACATAAGGTGCTGTTAAGGTCGTTCCACCAGCTTCGATCATTTGAATGTACCACGGCCGTTCAGCCATGATCCAATCGGGACTTGCATAAATTCCTTCTGATAAAAGCAATTGATTCGAATCAGCATCGGCAATCCATGCTTCCATAATATTTGGATCAGATGCCTTTACACCGGATAGTGACTTTTCCGACTTGGCAAATCCCTGAGCTGCGGTTGGTACAAAACCAGGGGTTACTTCTGTTGTCATATCTTCAAACTGCGAGTTAACTGCCATTTGTCTTGTTATTTCGAGATATTTGGTGAAAACTCCGGCTATCTCATTGGCCGCCGCATCAGACTCTGACTCTAGCTGTTTCTCAGTCAAACCGGTAATTGATGTATTCACGTTATACAATGTAATAAACGATGAAATACCATAAATAATTACGATCGGAATACCGATATAAACAAGTATCCGGGTTAGCAAATTCATTTGTTTCTTTTGAGTTGTTTGCATTTTAAATCCTCCTTTGTTCACTTTTCTAAAAGATAGTCCTATTTTTGAAACGGGACATCGATCATATACCAAGTTTTGACATTTCCTTTTAAAGCGTTCTTCAAAGTTGTTTTGCTAAAAATTATGATCCCTCTTTCTTCCAACCATGCAATATTTTTAACATGAATCAGATGTAGTTATTGAATACTACTGCAAAACAGCAGCAAAATATTATCCTTATCAATCATCGACATAATTATCCTCATCTCAAGGGTAATATTTCGTCTTTAACAAGCTTCTCTTCCAGATAATCTACTTGTAACTTACGCAGTCCTCCTTTTCGCTTCAAAATTACAAATTATTAAATCATCAACATTCGTAAAGTTTCATATTTTTCTTGTCACACTGACTAAAACGATATATGATAAACAGTAACCATACTAAATTTCCCGGAGGTAGCTAATGAAAACCATTGAAACTCAATCTGACCAGTCAAGTCTGCTAACAGAGGACGGTTCGGTGATCAGTCTACGTGACGATCTTGATTTAATTAAAAACTATCTAACTCCAGCCTTTTTGAAAAAGTATACTGTTTTCACCAGCCTAGAAGATTTTTTACAATCAGCCGGATTTTCTGTTTCCACCCAGCAGGATTTTGAGCTTATCCCGGCTACCGTAATGGACGCCTGGGTTTTGCAAAACAGCAAATTCCTGAACTGGTCAGAAATGGTTTCTGCTGCCGGTGATTTCTACTTTGATACCCAGATGAAGGCCATAAAATTCAAATCGATCTAAACAAAAAAACAACGATGCCACCACCATCGTTGTTTTTTTTGCATTGTTTACTATTTCATGAAATAGTTGGTTTCTCAACTTAGCATTTGTATCGTCCAAGAACTTTAGTTTCATTCTTTTCTAGTTCTCAAACCAATCGTTCTTAAGCGTTTCAGTCTCTATTTTTATCTCTTCAACCGTTTTCTCGATAACACTTTTTATTTCCATCTCCTCGCGATCTTTTCGTTGCATCTTCATTTTCAAACGGACATTCATCATATCAGCAAGGTAGCCACCGCGGAACATTTTAGGTTCAAAAGACATAATAAAAGCTTTCGGTTCATATTTTTCAATAATATGCAACAGATTCTTTTCTGATTTTCGTCTAGTTAGAATATCCAGCTTGGTTCGTTTTCCAAATTTTCCTTCACCCAAATAAACGGTTACGCCAAAGCCTTCTTTTCTTAACACCTCGATCAAGGTTGGGTTTTCCTGTTCAATATTTACATGGATGCTAGTGAATCCAATCGCCAATTTCTGTTCAATATAAATACCCAAAGTCAAGCCGGCTGCAAAACCAATCGCATAAACGACCATCTCGACAATGCTTTGCTCCCCCGATAGGACGATTGCCAAGCCAAAAATATATATCAGCGCTTCCATGAATCCAAAAATACCAGTCAATACTTTTAAATTTTTCACCATGCAAATGGTGCGAAGCGTCAACATCGGAACATAAAGCAATTGAATAAAAATAATTAAAAAT
>JAHIQT010000075.1 GCA_018903255.1 Bacillota bacterium
GGGAATGCTTACTTCAATCATCCGTTCTTTTGTAATTTTCGTAGTGAATTCACCATTACTATAACAGTCATTACAATAATCTTTACTCTTAATGCCGTTTTTTTCAGTACCGTAGAGTTGATCAGTTTCGCCCATCGGTTTTCCGCAGCTTTGACATAGTTTTTCGTTCATCGTCCAATCTCCGTTCATCATTTTGAAATCAGGGTTTGCTTGCAGCAATAAACTTAGTCTGACTAATGATCATTTTTGAAAAATTCGCATGAATCTAATCTAAAAAAATCATCGTATCAGGAGACATTCCGGTTTATTCTATTATAACCGCTGTGTGCTCATCAAACAAGTGAAAACTAAACGTAATTGAAAATGTGCCATTCATAATCAGAGTTAAATAGTTTTTTATCAGGCAAAATTATTCGAAAAGAAAATGAATATGGCGGCAGTTCACACTTTCAGCGATTTCTATGCCCTTGTCAAGAAGGGTGGTGACAGCTTGTTGATCAATGCCAAGCAACCGGGGAACAATCCCGCTGAGCAAAAATACCAATTCGGAAATGGAGTCGTTAAGGTCTTTCTTAAAATAGTTCAGGAAATATTCCCGTCGTCCCCCGAAATCAATGAAAAGAAAATTTTCGAACTCTCTTTCACTGATCACTAAATCATATTCTTTAATGTAAGCCCGATAGGTATTGCGGATGAAATCACCAGCGATGCGGTAGTTTGATGATTTTCTGAGAATCTCATAATAAAAGCGTCGGTTATTTTCATTGTTGAGTATCAGATCAAAATAGACATAACTCAATGCTGCGTGACGAAGGATGGGATTGTCTAACCCTTCAATCGATAATGAACTGAGGCACGTATCAATTTGCTGGTAATAATCCGAATATATTTCGTGGACAATGTTATCTTTTGTTTTAAAATAATAGGTAAAAAGACCAATCGGTGTATCAGCAGCTGTCACGATATCTTTTATCCTGGTTTTTTCATAACCCTGTTCATAAAAGCACCTTTTTGAAATTTCATAAAGATGGTTTCTTGTCTGGACACCTTTTTCGTACATCTTATGCTCCTTGAGTCTTCAGGATTCAATCTGTTTATATCCTATCATATTTAAGTAGGGATTAATATCCCCAAAAATTACAAACTGCTAATTTTTGCTTTCATTTTATGTTAAAAGTTATCAAACATATTCGTATATTTATTACCTACTGACATTAGTTTCTGTTGACAATACGGAAAATATGTAATATATTACCTTTTGTAGAAGTGTTCATTTTTTACACCCGATATCAGAAAAAGAAAAGAGGATGATTATGATTACTATCTTATCAGATCACACCAGACATGAAATTGGTGAAAGACTCGATAGAGAATTAAGAGAACGGAAAATAGAAGCTGAGTTTATATCCTTAGCTGATTTGAATGTCGATCCATGCTATAGTTGCGGCGGCTGCACCGATAAAACTTATGGACAGTGCATCCATCGCGATGATGCCGATATTATTTTACCTAAACTGATGAGAACCGATGTACTGGTAATGGTTACTCCGGTTAAATGGGGGAGCTACTCATTTAAAACGAAACGTGTATTTGATAAATGTGCGATCATTGGCGATCGCCATTACTATTGCAAAAATGGGGAGTTAGTCAAAGGAAAAATCGGCCGAGTTCACACATTTATGGCGATTGGCGTTAAGGATCAATGGAACAATGATGAAAGACAAGTTTTTAAAAGTCTGGTTGAGGAGAATATCAAAATTATGAATATTCAGGGCAATGCATACATGGTTGATGACAGTAACCTCAATGCGTGCCTCGAATCGGTCGTGGAGGGTTTGCGTTAATGAAAAAAGCAGTTATAATAAACTTAAGTCCTAGAAAAACTGGGACAAGCATGATGTTGGCTACTCGTTGTCAGACGATACTATCTTCTCGGGATTATCTAGTGGAAATCCTCCATTTATATCCAAACTTGAAAGACATGAGCGCGCTATTGGTGGCTGTTAAGGAGGCTCAGACGATTATTATGGTTGGCCCCTGCTACATTGATACCTATCCGGCCGATACGGTTTACTTATTGGAAGAGCTTGAAAAAAATCGCGATGTTCTCCATGGACAAGATCTTTATGGGATTATTCAGGGCGGGATGCCCTACGTTCATACGCATGAATCAGGTCTAAAAATGTTAGAGCTGTTTGCAAGAGACAATGGCCTCAGTTACAAAGGGGGATTTGTGATTGGTATGGGGGCGATGCTTAATGGGCAGCCTTTAAATAAACTTATTAATGGGAAAAAAGTTGAGCACGGGTTTGAACTTTTTCTGGAAAACGTAGCGAAACAGGAAAAATCGTCATCGACACTTTACTATGACGCGCAGTTAAAAATACCGGTGTGGGGTTGTTATTTAATGGCAAAAATGATGAATCGAAAAATTGATAAGCAGCGTCGTGAAAAAGGGATTGGCGATCAGGAGAAAAGCCCCTATGATAAGCCAGAAATCCATTAACAGCAAATCGGAAAGACAGAAGAACGGATTGGGAATGTTAAAAAAACAGGATCATGCATTTTTATCAGAAATAAGGGTAAACAGTAAAAAACAAATTGAGTGACAAAATAGGAGACGAAAAGATTGAACTTTTAGGAGGTAGGATTCATGGATCAAGAAAACCCGAATAAGATTCCAGAATTTAAAGAAGCAGCATTAGAAAGTTTTAGCCGAGAAAAATCCCGGCGATGTAGCGTCAAGAAAAATTGGTTCTGGGGCATGGTCATTTGTTTAAGTTGTCTGGTAATGATTGTTGCAGGGGGCTGTTTTAGCGGTGCAAGCCAGGAAAACAGTAAATCGGCAGCGGATGAGTCGATGTCCTATGATCAGGCAAGCGGGGAAGCGGCAAATGCTGTAGCTGAGGCCACGGCAAATACCAGTGTATCCTTTGATACATCAAAAATTGTTTATTCAGGAAATATCAGCCTGAATACTGAGGACTATCAAGATACTTTTGATAAAATCAGTCGTTATGTATTAGAAATAGGAGGATTTGTTCAGGATTCGGGATCAAACTATGCATCAGAACAGGCCGGTGTCCAGGCAAACTCCGGTTATGTGACCATTCGGGTGCCATCAGCAAAATTTTCAGAAGCGATGACCCATATCCAGACATTAGGCAGCCCCATTAGTGCCAATGTCAGCAGCACCAATATTTCTCAGCAATATCAGGATGTTCAGGCACAGCTTAACAATTTAAAAATCCAGGAAGAACGGCTGTTAGAATACTTAAAACAGGCCACCAATATCACTGACATGCTGACCATTGAAAGCGAATTAAATCGTGTTCGTTCGGAAATTGACAGCCTGACTACCACGATAAAAAACTGGGATATCGAAATGGCCTATTCGACGATATACGTTTCATTGTACGAAAAGCACATATCGTCGAGCATGGTAAATTCACCATTTTCTGAAATCTTTACAAAAATTGGGGAAGGCTTTGTCACCTCCATTAATTTAGTTCTGGCAATACTGGCATTTTTAATCGTTCTGATTTTCAGACTGATTCCATTTGCAATAATAGCCGGGTTGGGTTTCCTGGTATTTATAAAAATCAGAAAGAAAATTAAAGAAAAAAAGAACAAAGGGGCAAAAACAGAGAAGAGTGAAAAAGATAATACAAAAATAGAAAACAAGGACTAGGAGGAAAGACGATGTTTTGTGAAAATTGTGGCAAGAAAATTCCTGACGATGCAGCGTTCTGTACACATTGCGGGGCAAAACAGATGGGAACATCACCCTCGGCTCAATCGGTAGCGAGGGTACCACCCCAGCCGACAAGGGCAAGTGCGCCTCAACAACAAGCTCAAGCCAGCGGCAGCGTGGATCTGATTAGTATGGGTCAGTATCTGATTATGTTTTTAATTATGGCGATTCCCATTGCGAATATTGTTATGCTTTTTGTTTGGGGTTTCAGTAGTGAAACCGGCCCCAATAAAAAGAATTTTGCCCGGGCAACCTTGATTATGATGGCCATCGGCATTGGTGTCGGGATCCTGGTTAGCATTGTCATGGCGGCGATCATGGCCTCTATTATGAGCACAATGTATTATTACTAATAAATATTTAAAAAAGATGCCAATTGCTGATGGCATCTTTTTTTGAGTGCAGAATTACTGGGATTAAACGGATGTCTGGGTTGGTGGTATCATTGGGGGTGTTCCGGGATCAGGTCTTGTTCCACCAGGTCCGCCAGTAGCCACCGCCGGTATTGCCGTTGCTGGTGACAATGGCGGTTTGCTCAATTTGAAAGGACTGACTACCAGCAGTTAAGGTGTAGGTTGATCCGACACTCATCTCAGCCGTGCTGATTATTACTGACTGATAAGCTTTTTCAGTCGTATAGGAAACCAGAACCTTTCCATATGAAGAACTGATGTTAAAAATACCGTCTTTTATTTTAATAGCATCTTTACAACTCAAGCCAGTCTTCACCGAGGTGATGTTAAAGGTTCCATCAGTAATCACCGGTATTCTGGATATGTCCCCGATATTGTACCCCCATGGTGTCGGATACGACAGCGGCGGTATCAGTTGTGGTTTGATTTGAAGCAGCAAAAACATTGGGGGAAAAGGCCATGGACATGACTGTAATTGCCGATAAAATACTGACGGTTGTTTTTTTCATTATGTTCCTCCATCTATTAATTTGCAGATCCGTATAGAAAGCGGATCTCATTGGCTTAATAAAGAATAATCTTTTAAGGTATTGTTTATGTGAACAAATCGCGAGAAACTGATGAAAAATCCGCAAATTAGGGATATTAGATGAATTTGTGATCGTAAATAAAGTAATTTCAATTAAATAATGCAATTAATTAACTAGAATTTATGCAATTAAATAGGTATTTGACGAAAAATTACTAAAAAAGTTATTGACATGAGCTCTGTATACGTGTACAATAAAATTGTAAATAAGTAGCTAATTATAATATTTAAAAATAGTTTTTTGTTAAATCAAATTAGTTTAGAAGAAGCGGATAATTAATTTATGCTTTTTAAATCAGTATGCACTACAAGAAAAAGTGATTTTTATAGTTAGAACACCAGCACTATAAATTGTAATTAATGTTAAGTTTATAAATTGTACAGCTGGTGCACACAAACAGTTGTCATAGAATAAAAAAATAAAAAACAGGAGAAAAAAGATGTCAAAAATTCAAGAAGTCAAAGAAAAAGTAGAAATCGGTAAAACTAAACTGGTTCCCGGATTGGTTCAGGAAGCATTGGACGAAGGCAACGCCCCGGGTGAAATCCTGCAAGCGATGGTTGAATCCATGAGTGTTGTCGGCGAAAAATTCTCTTCAGGAGAAATCTTTGTTCCTGAAATGCTGATTGCAGCCAAAGCGATGTCAAAAGGTGTTGACGTTTTACGTCCTCTGATGGCTGGCGACACTTCTGCATCTTTAGGAACCTGTATTATTGGAACAGTTGCCGGCGATTTACATGATATCGGCAAAAACCTGGTCTCAATGATGATCGAAAGTGCCGGATTCACTATGGTTGATCTGGGTGTTGATGTCCCAGCCGAAAAATTTGTAGAAGCCGTTAAAGAAAACGAAAACGTTACCTTAGTTGCCTGTTCAGGACTGTTAACGACCACCATGCCAGCTCTTAAAGAAGCCGTTCAAACCATTAAAGCCAGCGGATTGGATGTTAAAGTCATTGTTGGTGGTGCTCCGGTAACCCCAGAATATGCCGCTGAAATCGGCGCTGATGGATTTGCTCCAGATGCCGGTAGTGCTGCTGTTAAAGCCAAAGAACTTGTAGCTTAAGCGGTAATAAATAAGAAAATTAAAGGAGACCAAAAATGTTAACAAAAAGACAAAATTTAATGGAAACCATTAAGGGCGGAAATCCGGATCGGTTTGTAAAACAATATGAAGCTTTTGCGATGATGATGAAAACACCGATAACCCGAGCAAAGCCACCAATCGGCGGCGAGATTGTGAACGAATGGGGTGTAACAACCCGATGGCCAGAAGGTCAGTTAGGCGCATTTCCGGTGCATGATGACGAACATATTGTCGTTAAAGATATTACCAAATGGAAAGATACAGTCAAAGCTCCGAATGTTAAACATCCGGAAGAAGATTGGGCGACAGCCATCGCAGAAGCCAATGCCATTGATCGAAATGAACAGTATGTGACTGCTTTTGTAGCGCCTGGTATTTTTGAAAATGTTCATTACCTAATGAGTATGGAAGAAGCGTTAATGGCTTTTTATGAAGAACCCGAAGCCATGCACGAACTCATCGATTACCTGGTAGAATATGAATTAAAACTTGCTAAAGAATTTATCGATCATATTCATCCGGATGCGATTTTCCACCACGATGACTGGGGCAGTCAGATAAATTCCTTCATGTCACCGGATATGTTTGAAGAATTCTTTGTACCGGCGTATAAAAAAATATATGGTTACTATAAAGAAAACGGGGTTGAGCTGGTTATTCATCATAGCGACAGCTATGGCGCCAATCTTGTTCCGGCGATGATTGAAATGGGCATTGATATCTGGCA
>JAHIQT010000076.1 GCA_018903255.1 Bacillota bacterium
TAGTATTTGATGAAGGATTTAATGCGGTTTTAAAAACGAAACCTGTTCCTCTGCCGGCGCATAGACCTTCAGTTTTTCCTTAATCGGCTTGCTGTAGCTGTTGGATAGGCCAAAGGACTGGCGCAGGGGATTGAGTCTGCCATAGAGCTCATCTTTATATTCTTTGGGAGCGCCACCTTTTTTGTATAGGCCCCAAAGCGTGTCATATTTTTCGGGATAGCTGGTTTTAATAAAGTCAAAAAATGCCGGTTTAGTAGCACCGCGCAGATAAAGGGCGCCGGGCAGCACATAATGGATACCGGCCTCCTTTCCGGCAGCAAATAAGGCTGTCAGGGTTTCGGAATCATCGGTCAGGGTTGGAATAATCGGCATCAGGTGGTGACCGACTGAGGCATTGGTTTTTCTAAAAGCTTTAAGCATCTCAAAACGGGACTGGCCAGATACTGCCCCGGGTTCGATTTTTTTTCGAATGGATTCGTCAAGAGTCGTTACTGTGGCCGCCACATTGATATAGGTAATCCGTGATAATTGGTCAATTAGGTCATAATCCCGGAGCACCAGGTCTGACTTGGTGGAGATAATCGCCGGTGTCTTGTATTTGATCAGTAGCTTTAATATTTCAGGCATCAGTTGATACTGGGCTTCCGCCGGCTGATAGCTGTCGGTGACACCGCCAATGTTGACAATTTCGCGCTTCCAGTTTGGCGAGGAGAGTTGTTTTGCCAGCAATTCGACGATGTTGGTCTTGACCGAAATATTAGTTGAAAAATCAGCAAGACCGGTAAAACCATGGGTTCCGATCGCATAACAGTAACGGCAGCCATGGCTGCAGCCTTTATAAATATTTAGATCCCAGCCATAGGGGATTTTTCGTTTCAATTCATGCAGGGCAATCGTGCAGGTGATCGGATGATACTCAGGCATGCCAGCCTCCTTAGGATTTCTTTATCATTGCTTAAGTATATCGCATAAAAGTTTAGGGTGTCCACAAGAATTTGTGGTAAAATTATTTACTGTTTGCATTATAGCTTTGGATAATAAATAAAATAAGGCCACACAAAGGAGGCAAAGACGTGAGCAATCATAATGGAAGAAAAGTAGTCGCAGTTGTTATTATTATCATGCTCATCCTGATGCTGGTGGGGGCTGGGGCATATCTGGCACTGGAGGAGATGGTTGGGAGTATCAATATCCAAACATTTTTCGATGAATCCGAAGCCCAGCAAAATGAAGAAATCGCGGAAAGTCGGCAGCAGGCCTTTGATGGCTATGCTTTCCTTGAGGACAATGAAAGGCAGGCCTATACCCGGGTAGTTCGGATGCTTACCGATTTTGATACCGAGGTCAAGGTCAGTGGAGTCAATACCGAAGAAATTGAGCGGGTGCTTGCTGCTATTGATTACGATTATCCGGAAATATTCTGGGTCGGGGAATTTTCCTACTATTTTGACGAAGGCAATCAAAAAGTCAGTAAGGTGATGGTCGAATATCCCTATGACGAAGCCGAGAAGGATCAGCGACAAGCAGAGATTGAGGCGGCCTTTCAGGAATATAGTAGAGGCATCAGCGGTGGTATGAGTGACTATGAAAAAGTTAAATATGCCTATGAATATGTCATAATAAATACTGTTTATCAGATAGATATCGAGGACGATCAGAATATTTACAGCGTTTTCGGTAAAAAAGGCTCGGTCTGTGCCGGTTATTCCAAGGCCATTCAATATTTGCTTAAGCGCACCGGGATTGAGTGTTCCTACGTGGCCGGCGAAGCCATTGGTCAGGGCGCCCATGCCTGGAATATTGTCCGGGTTGACGGCGAGTATTATTATCTGGATGCCACCTGGGGTGAATTTAATGTTGAGGATAATTTAGAGCCCGAAAAGAGCATCTTTTACGACTATTTCTGTGTTACTACGGCAGAACTATTAAAATCGCATCATCCCGATCAGAGCTTGATTGCCTATCCGGAATTCACTGCCACCGCAGCCAATTACTTTGTCAAAGAAAATAAGCTCTACGATCTAAACAAACCAGGTGAGAAGAATCGCTTTGGGGGAGATCTGCAAGCGGCCTTGAATACGGGAGAAAAATATTTTCATTATGCCATTACCGATGAAGATACCATTAGCAAGGCCGAAGACCTGATGGATGAGATTTTGGGTTCCTACTACTGGTTTTCGAGTGAGGATAATTTGTCGAATACGATCGAGCTTTATTAAAGTGGAAATAAAATTCAAAGTTATCAAAAACCCCCATTCTGATTTTAGAATGGGGGTTTTTGACATTACTCCATGGCAATCAACTGAACACCATGAACGCCGTCCAGGGCTTCTAGCATCGCCATCAATTCATCAATGGTTAAGATCAGATCTTTTCCGTCGAGGGTCACAATCACTACGGCGGCCTGATTAATGGGGATATCTTGGTGAATGGTGATAATGCTGGTTTGGTGATCCCGGAGAATATTTAAAATATTGGAAAGGATCCCGGGCTTGTCATCGAGCTTAAAAGAAAGGGTGAACTTACGCCCATAATTTTCCGAAGGGGTGAAAATATAGTCCTTATATTTATAATAGGTGCTGCGGCTGATACCTACCTTTTTAACCGCATCACTGACCGATTTACACTGCGAGGATTCCATTAGGATCCGCGCTTCGACCACCTTGGAATAATAATCGGGCAGGATTTTTTTATTAACAATCAGATAATCTTTGATCATCAGACTAACCTCCTAAAACCTGGACGCCGCTATGATCAGGAGCCAGGGGAATGATCTGCCAGCCCGGTGCTTTTTGTGCTAAATAGCCAAGCATGTCCTGTTGAAAATCATCGTTATCGACTGAATTAATGACCAGAATAGTGGGGCCGGCACCGCTGATACAGGTGTTGAGGCAACCCATTTCGCGGGCTTTTTTGCTAATGACGTCATAGTGGGCAATCAGTTTTTTGCGATAGGGCTGATGCAGGCGATCCTTCATACATAGCTTTAAGATTTCCATAGAACCATTGGCCAGAGCCAGATAGGTCATGGTGGCTCGGGGCAGATTATGGGTGGCATCGCCAAAAGAGATTTTTTTAGGTAAAACCTGACGGGCATCGGATGTCGATAAGGGAAAGTCCGGTACCAGGGCGTAAAACGTATAACAGGGATGAACGGGGCTTTTGATATAGACATTTTTACCGTGATCGTTCATCGAAACCACCAGGCCGCCGAAAATCGCCGGGGCGACGTTGTCAGGATGTCCTTCTAGTTCCACGGCAATATCAAAAAGTTCCTCGGTAGACAAGGGCGAGCCAATCAGCGCATTGGCTCCAAAAAGCCCACCGACGATGCAGGTGGCCGAGCTGCCAAGACCCCGGCTGATCGGGATATCAACATCGGTGTGGATGTAAAGCCCTTTTGGGTGGTAGCCGGCTTTTTTAAATACTTTTTGCATCGAGCGGTAAACCAGATTGGTATCGCTTTGATACTTGCGTTCAACCCCCCGGATTGTCAACTTGCCGTCATTTTTTTCTTCAAAGCTGAAGGTGTTATAGATCGACAGTGCCAGGCCAAAGGCGTCAAAGCCAGGGCCGATGTTGGCACTGGTTCCTGGTACCCGAACCTTAATCATTTTTGTCCACCTGATCTTTTAGAAAATCAAGGACGGCCTGGGACATTTCGGTTTTATCACATTGAATCTGATGCTGATTGGCTTTTTTGTCCAAATCCTTTAACGGCTGGGGAATAGCAGTGCCGGTTTTTTCAGCCAGAATATTTAAAAGCTCATAATCGTTGGCTTCACAGTCGCCGAAAATGCTTTCATAAACCGAACGGCCAAACTTGTAAGGACTGGCGGTCGAGACAATCACGGTTTTGGTGGTATCGCCGGTTTCATGAAGATAGTCTTCGTAAACCTTGTTGGCAACAGCGGTGTGGGGATCGATCAGATAGTGGCTTTCGTCATAAGTAGCTTTGATGGCTTTAGCAGTTTCTCCTTCATCGGCAGCACCGGCATAGAAAAGGCTGGTTTTTTCCATTAGTCTTTTTGAGGCCTGATAAGCACCCTGATTTTTAAGCTGCGCCATCAGATCACTAACCGCATCCGGGTCTGCCCCGGAGACATCGTAAAGCAGTCGCTCCAGGTTGCTGGAAATCAGAATATCCATAGAAGGCGATGAAGTCTTATAAAAATCGCGGTTGCGGTCATAGCTGCCAGTCTTAAAAAAGTCGGTCAAAACCTTATTGGCGTTGGATGCGCAGATCAACTTATTAATTGGTAATCCCAGCAGCGAGGCGTAGTATCCGGCTAAGATATTGCCGAAATTTCCGGTCGGTACGACAAAATTTAGTTTTTCATCGGGTTGGATTTCGCCACGCGTTAGCAGTTCATAGTAACTGTAAAAATAATAAACAACCTGGGGCAGCAGTCGACCGATATTAATCGAATTAGCTGAGGAAAAGATCACATTGGCTTTGGCCAGTTCGGCTGCCAATTGAGGGTCGTTGAGAATCATTTTAACACCATTTTGGGTATCGTCAAAATTGCCGTCGATGCCCACCACACAGGTATTATCACCCGTTTGGGTAAGCATCTGTTTTTCCTGAACGGTACTGACCCCATCCTTGGGGTAAAAGACAATAATGCTGATGTCAGGAACATCGGCAAAACCTTCTAGCGCCGCCTTACCGGTATCCCCGGAGGTAGCGGTTAAGATCATGATTTTCTGCTGGTTATTGACATTTTTCATGGACTCTACCATCAGATATGGTAAAATAGTCAGAGCCATATCTTTAAAGGCACAGGTCGGGCCGTGGAAAAGTTCCAGAAAATACCGGTCTTTAACCTTTTCCAGCGTAACCGGTTCTTTTTCTTCAAATTTGCCGGTGTAATAGGCACCCTGGATGGAGTCAGAAATTTGTTTTTCACTGAAATCATCGAGAAAAGCAGAAAAGATTAGCTGTGCCATCTGACCGTAGTTTTTGCCCATGAATTTGCTGGGATCGAGTTTAATATTATCGATAAAATTGGGGACAAAGAGTCCACCATCGGGAGCCAATCCTTGCAGGATGCCCTGAGATGCAGTAACGTTGATGTCATTGGATCGCGTGCTGTTGTAGCCTTTTTTCATGTAATTCCTCCAAAAATTTATGGTGTGCCGAGAAAAATCTTCAAAAAATATGCAAAAAATCTTCTCGTAGGGGGATTGAATAACCCCTAGCTATATGATAGAATGTTTTCACTGAAAAAACAAGTGTTTTTAGAATAAATACATATACGAGGTGAATTTTATTGAACATTGCACTTTTAGGCTTTGGAACGATTGGTTCCGGGGTCTATGAACTCATCAATTTAAATAAAGGTAAGTTTGCTGGTAATTTTACCGATATGGAGTCGAGGAAGTCAAGCCCGGTCATTACTAAGGTGCTGGAACGGGATGCGTCCAAGGATTTGGGTGATACGGTTGGAAAAATTGTGACCCACCCCAGTGAAATTCTGGAAGACGACAGTATTGGTTTAGTGATTGCCCTGATGGGTGGCATGGACTTTGAATATGAAATGATCAAAGAATGTCTCCGAGCGGGAAAACATGTCGTTACCGCCAACAAGGCGGTCATTTCCGAGTACTTCCAGGAATTACAGACACTGGCGCAGGAAAATGGCGTGGTGTTGCGTTATGAGGCGTCTGTCGGAGGAGGGATTCCGATCATTGGCAGTTTGAAAGAAGAAATGAAAATCAATCGGGTGACTGAAATTAAGGGGATCCTTAATGGGACGACCAACTTTATCCTATCGAAAATGACCGAAGAAGGCGCAGATTTCGGAGATACTTTAGCTTTGGCTCAATCGATCGGTTTTGCCGAAGCGGATCCCACTGCGGACGTTGAAGGATATGATGTATCCCGCAAGCTTGCGATCCTCTCTTCGATGGCCTATGAAAGCATTATCCGGGATGAAGATGTTTATAAACGAGGGATCACCGATATTCGGGCTGCCGATATTGAAATGATCGGATCGATGGGTTATGTGGTCAAATATTTGGGACATTCTATTCTTGAAGAAAAAAATGTCTATACCACCGTGGAACCGGTGCTGTTTAAAGAAGCATCGATTATGAGTAATGTCAATAGTGAGTTTAATATCATCTCCATCACCGGGGATATCATCGGTGAGCTGCAGTTTTATGGAAAAGGCGCCGGAAAAGACGCCACCGCCAATGCAGTGGTAGGAGACGTCCTTTATATCCTCAATATTGTCAGCGAACAGAACTTGCCCAAACCGCTGCGGCTTAACCGCAAGCTCATTAAAATGGGCACCGGCATTTTTACTGGCAAGTATTATTTAAGAGCCAATCTGAGTAATAAAGAAATGCTAGATCAGGTGTTAACAGCCGTAGAAACGGTGGCCGCCCGAAAAACTGTGATTGTCAATAAAAATCAGGTCTATGTGGTAACAAGCACCATCGCCGCCAATGATTTTAATAAGATGGCAGAAAAATTAAAGGAAACGGTGCCTGAATGTTTTTATGCCCGGATCTATGAATAAGGAAAGAGTGACTGAGGTAGATGCAAGATCTAATTGTACAGAAATATGGCGGCTCGAGTGTCGCCAACGTGGAAAGAATCAAACGGGTTGCTGGTCGAATTATTGAGACCAAGGAAAAAGGAAAAAAAGTTGTGGTGGTCGTTTCGGCTATGGGTGATACTACCGATGATCTGATTGAACTGGCTCAAAAGATTAATGAAAACCCGCCCCATCGGGAAATGGATATGTTGCTGGCAACTGGCGAACAGGTTTCGATATCCTTGCTGGCGATAGCCATCCAGGCGATGGGACATGATGTGGTAAGCCTGACTGGTGCCCAATGCGGAATTGTCACATCCAGTGTTCATAAACGCGCCCGGATCAATGATATTCATACCCATCGGATTGAAAATGAACTGGCAGCTGGAAAGATTGTTATTGTCGCCGGTTTTCAGGGAGTCAATGAAAATAAAGATATTACCACCCTTGGCCGCGGCGGATCCGATACGTCGGCAGTAGCGGTGGCGGCCTCATTAAAGGCTGAGCTGTGTGAAATCTATACCGATGTCGACGGGGTTTATACCGCCGATCCCCGAATTGTTGAAGAGGCTTCAAAAATCGATGAAATCTCCTATGAGGAGGTTTTGGAGATGGCCAGTACCGGAGCCAAGGTACTGCATCCCCGCTCAGTCGAAATGGCCGAAAAATTCAAGGTGCCACTAGTAGTACGATCAAGCTATAATTATAACGAAGGAACCATTATTAAGGAGGAAGTTATTATGGAAAAAGTATTAGTTCGAGGGGTATCTCTTGATGAAAATATCGCAAAAATCTCAATCTTTGAAGTGCCGGATCAGCCGGGGATTGCCTTTCGATTGTTCAGTGCGCTGGCAAAAGCCAATATTCATGTGGATATGATTGTCCAGAATGTCAACCGGACTGCCGTTAACGATATTTCTTTCACCATTGATGTCGATGAACTTCAGGAAGCCGTTTCGGTGGCTCAGAAGTTTGCCTTTGAGGTCAATGCCCAAAAAGTCGAATACGATCAGGGTGTTGCCAAACTTTCAGTGATTGGCACCGGGATTGTCGCCAATGCCGAAATTGCCTCCAAATTCTTTGAAGCGCTGTTTGAACTAGGCATCAATATCCAGACGATCAGCACCTCGGAAATCAAAATTTCCTGTCTGATTGACAAGGAACGTGGCAAAGAAGCAATGGTTCACATTCATAAAAAATTTGATATGTAATTTTAAAAAAGCTCTGAGATCGTTTGATAACA
>JAHIQT010000077.1 GCA_018903255.1 Bacillota bacterium
CGGTTGGTACTTCTTCTTTGGTTACATAGGATGGGTTGGCTGCGGCAATATGCATGGCCACGTCTTTAACAAAGCTTTTAAAGCCTTCATTTTTTGCGACGAAATCTGTTTCACAGTTGATTTCGACAAGCACGCCAATTTTTCCACCCATGTGGATATATGATTCAACGATACCTTCAGCAGCAACACGACCTGCTTTTTTGTTGGTTGCAGCCAGACCTTTTTCTCTTAAAAAGACCATTGCATCTTCGATATTTCCATCGGTTTCGACTAAGGCTTTTTTGCAGTCCATCATGCCGGCACCACTTTTAGCTCTTAATTCTTTTACTAGTTTTGCGTCCACTTTTATCCTCCTGATTGTAATTATAAATTATTCTGCTTCAGTAACTTCAGCAACTTCAGTCACTTCTTCAACAACTTCGACGGCGATTTCAACTTCTTCAACAACCGCTGCTGCTGGTGCTGCTTCAATTTCTTCTTCGACTTGTTCGCCTTGACGTCCTTCAATAATTGCATCTGAAATAACAGAAAGGATTAAAGCAACCGCACGAATGGCATCATCATTACCAGGAATGATATAATCAATTTCATCAGGATCGCAGTTTGTATCAACGATGCCAATAATTGGAATACCCAGTTTTTTAGCTTCAGCAATCGCAATTCGTTCTTTTTTAGTATCAATAACAAAAATGGCTCCCGGAACACCCTTCATTTCTTTGATGCCGCCCAGGAATTTTTGTAATTTTTCACGCTGACGTTTTAGTTTAATGACTTCTTTTTTTGGTAGCAGGGCAAATGTGCCATCTTCTTCCATTTGTTCGATCTCGTTTAAGCGGTCAATTCGTTTGCTGATGGTCCCGAAGTTTGTTAAGGTTCCACCTAACCAACGATGATTAACACAATAGCTTCCGCTACGTTTTGCTTCGCGCTCGATGCTGGTTTGGGCTTGTTTTTTGGTACCGACGAAAAGAATTTCTTCGCCATTTTCAGCCAGTTCTTTTACAAAACTATAGGCTTTTTCGATTCGCTTCACAGTTTGTTGTAAATCAATGATGTAGATACCATTTCTTTCTGTGAAAATATATGGAGCCATTTTTGGATTCCATCGTCGAGTCTGGTGGCCAAAATGCACCCCTGCTTCTAATAATTGTTTCATTGAAACACATGCCATAATTTATTCCTCCTTGGTTTTTCCTCCATCCTCATCAATCAAGAACATCGACCTTAAGCAGGCACCTGATGCCTCTCAGAGAATGTGTGTAATACATACCTTCATATACTAGCACAGTCATAAGCTTTGTGCAAGTTTTATTTACAGTAAATAGCTTATTTAGAGCAGATATTTTTGGTAATTATCGCGCTTATCAGAGATATTGAAGACGCGTTCGACATAATTCATATCAATTGTAAAATCATCCTGTTCATATTCAGAAGCATAAAAGGAGATTTCTTCGAGAAGTTTTTCCATCACCGTGTGTAGTCGCCGGGCTCCGATATTTTCGTCATCTTCATTTTGCAGATAGGCTATTTTAGCAATGTGCTTAACTGCTTCATCATCAAAAATAAGATTCACATCCTCGGTTTTAATCAGTTCCTGATATTGTTTAATCACCGAATTCTCAGTATGGGTGAGAATCTGGATAAAGTCTTCCTCAGTCAAGCTGTCTAAATGAACACTGATCGGAAAACGACCCTGAAGCTCCGGGATCATATCCGATATTTTTGAAACGTGGAAGGCACCAGCCCCAATAAATAAGATGAAATCGGTCTTGATTGGCCCATATTTGGTATTGACGGTACTGCCTTCGACAATCGGTAAGATATCGCGCTGAACCCCTTCTCGTGAAACATCCGGTCCATGATTGTTGCCATTGCCGATAATTTTGTCGATTTCGTCAATAAAGATGATGCCATTTTGTTCCGCTTCTTTGACCCCCAATTCATTGACCTGATCGATATCAATCAACTTCTGGGCTTCCTGATTGGTCAGTATTTTTCTGGCCTCGGAAATTTTCACGCTCTTCTTTTTTTTCTTTTGGGGCAGAAAATCCCCCAGAATATCATTCATATTAAAAGACATACTGTCATTGTTCATCCCCTGCATCACGCCAATCGTTTTTGAGCCATCATCATCGACTTCAATTTCGATAACCTGGTCTTCTAACTGGCCAGCCTCCAATTCTTTGGCTAATGCTGCCCGCCTTTCTTTTTTTGTTTGCTCTTTTTCAGCATCGCCTTCCAATTCATATGGCGTTGGCCGAGTCGGTGGTGCAGGCTTGACAAAGATATCAAAGGGGGTTTTTAAGGTTTCTTTGACTTTTTTTGAGGGTACCAGTGTATCGAGAATGATTTTATTGGCATTCTTTTCGGCATCGGCATAAACCTCTTTCATTTTTTCCTGCTGGACATTGCGAATCGCGGTGTTGACCAGATCACGGACCATCGATTCAACATCACGGCCGACATAACCGACTTCGGTAAATTTTGTCGCCTCGACCTTGATAAAGGGGGCTTTTACCAATTTTGCCATCCGTCTGGCTATCTCCGTTTTACCGACTCCAGTTGGCCCAATTAAGATGATGTTTTTAGGGGTAAACTCATCAATCAGATCAGCCGGCAGCAGCGATCGTCGATAGCGGTTTCTAATCGCGACGGCGACAGCTTTTTTGGCTGACTCCTGACCAATAATATAACGGTTTAATTCCGCAACGATTTTTTTAGGTGTTAATTCTTTCATAGCGATTCTTCCGTTTCTATAATACTTCAACAGAAATATTATTATTTGGGAATACACATATTTCTGAAGCAATTTTCAACGATTCATAAACCATTTCTTGGGCACTGAGCTTTGCATGACCCTTTAATGCTCGGGCTGCTGCCAGCGCATAAGAGCCACCTGAGCCAATCGCGGCGACATCATCATCGGGCTCAATCACTTCGCCATTTCCCGAGATAACCAGGGTTTCCTTGTCATCCATGACAATTAGCAGCGCTTCAAGCTTTCTGAGGATCTTGTCGGAACGCCATTCTTTAGCCAGTTCGACCGCTGAACGTTTGAGATTACCATTGTACTGCTCGACCTTGTGCTCAAATTTCTCACAAAGGGTGAAGGCATCGGCTACTGAACCGGCAAAGCCGACTAAGATTTTATCATTGTAAATGCGTCTGATTTTGGTGGCCTTATTTTTCATAATGGTTTTTTCGCCCATGGTTACCTGACCATCGCCAGCAATGGCAACCTGACCATTATGGCGTATTCCTACGATGGTTGTTGCATGAAACATATTATTTTTCTCGCTTTCTTTAATCAAGCCGGCTACTACTGCGCTGTTGGCGCTTTGTAACCGCAGTCTTTTTTATCACAATAGATTGATTTGCGCTTACCCAAGCCTTTTTGAAAAAGGGTTGATCCGCAAACGGGGCATTGGTCCGGAATGGGTAGGTCCCAATTCATATAGTCACAGTCCGGATAATTGCTGCAGGAATAAAAGGTACGTCCGGTTTTGGAGGTGCGTTTGACAATATCGCCGCCACAGATCGAACAGATACCACCGGTTTTTTCAAAAAATGGTTTGGTGTTTTTGCATTCGGGAAAACCAGGACAGGCTAGGAAGCGACCGAACTTGCCCTTTTTGATCACCATCCGGCGGCCGCACAATTCGCAGTCTTCGTCTGATTCGGGATCGGCGATGGTCACCGATTCGGCATTTTCCTGGGCGTTGGTTAGTTCTTTCTCAAAACCTTTATAAAAGTTTTTAAGCAGTTCAATCCAGTCGGTTTCACCCTCTGACACTAAATCAAGGCGATCTTCCATCTCAGCAGTAAATGAAATATTCACCACATC
>JAHIQT010000078.1 GCA_018903255.1 Bacillota bacterium
ATATGATCTTTCAGTCGCAAAAACAGCTCGAGAGATCCACCCAAAACAGATCATATGTGGGTTTACTTGCATGGATCTCGATCGATTGATGGTATTAACGGATTCCCAGGCACTAAATATTGATGACCGGATCATTTTTAATATGGTTGGTTCTTATACGATGAGTTTAAATCCGTTATTCGTCAATTTTTTTCCAGCTGTTTACGTCAAAGATGGTGACCGTTTAATGCCAGCTCGTCGGGCAATGTCAGTTGGCGAGTATCTGCAAATCGGCAACTCCGGCAAATAATTTTTGCAACAGCAATCTTCACAAATTCCGAATAAGCTATAGAAAGGGTATCACTATGAAAGACAGACTGATCATTATTGGAGCTAGTGGCCATGGGAAAGTAGTCGCTGATATTGCCTTGCAGATGAATCGATGGAAAACGATCACCTTCTTTGATGATAATGAATCGCTAGAATCTGCATTCGGGCTGGATGTTTCTGGCACATCGACCCAAGCAATTGCCCATACAAAGGATGCCGATGTTTTTGTCGCAATTGGCAACAATGCCTTTCGTGAACGTTTATATGCCCAGATCGAAGCAAAGGGATCAAAACTGCCGGTGCTTATTCACCCCCATGCAATTATTGCTCCAGATGTAAAAATAGGGGATGGATCAGTGATCATGGCGGGTGTTGTCATTAATGCATCCAGCAAAATAGGTAAGGGGTGCATCATTAATACCAGTGCAACCGTCGATCATGATAGTATAATTGAAGATTTTGTTCACGTGTCACCAGGAGTAAATTTAGCAGGGGGTGTGACAATCGGTAAAAGATCTTGGATTGGCATTGGCAGTATTATCAGCCATAACTTATCGGTAACTGATAATTGTATGATTGGCGCAGGGGCTGTGGTTGTTAAGGATATTACCGAACCGGGAACCTATGTCGGCGTCCCGGCGAAACGGATCAAATAATTGGCAAAGAAAAAATTTCAAATCATTTAATGCGAATCAATATCCGAATAAACAACAAATAATTTTAAGGAGGTGGGGATAATGAAGCGTGCTTTAATGATGGCCTCGGTCGCCTCAATGATCAGTTCATTTAATCGCGATAATATAAAGATTCTTGAAGATCAGGGCTTTCAAGTCGATATTGCCTGTAATTTCGAATATGGTGATGATTCCAGTCGTGATCGCGGGATTGCCTATCGCAAAGAAGTAGAAGCTAAGGGGAACCAGACCTATCAGCTTCCGATATCGAGAAGTATCTTAAATGTCAATGAAATTATCGCGGCCTATCGGTTAATGAAAAAACTGTGTATCAGCAATCGCTATGAGATCGTTCATTGCCATTCGCCAATTGGTGGGGTGGTTGCCAGATTGGCATGCAGAAAAGCCAGAAAGACTGGCACGAAGGTGATCTACACCGCACATGGCTTTCATTTTTATACGGGAGCACCAAAAAAGAATTGGCTGCTCTATTATTCAGTTGAAAGATGGGTCTCAAGATTCACGGATCTAATCATTACCATCAATAGGGAGGATTATAAAAGAGCGCAAACTTTTAAAGCCAAGGAAGTTGTCTACATTCCGGGAATTGGCGTCGACACCGATAAGTTTAGAAAGGTCGATGCTGATCGTAACAAGATCAGAAAAGAACTGGGGATAGATGACGATACGGTAGTATTACTGTCGATCGGGGATTTAATAACAAGAAAGAATCATGAAACGGCACTGCGAGCCGTTGCAAAGCTTACGCATCAGAATTATCAATATATGATTTGTGGGGAAGGAAAACTTGGCAGCTATTTAAAAACATTGGCTAAACAACTGGATATCGAAAATAAGGTGCGATTTCTTGGATACCGGAGTGATATTCCTGACATATGCAAGGCATCAGATGTTTTTATTTTTCCATCTTACCAGGAAGGTTTGCCGGTGGCGATGATGGAAGCGATGTCAGCCGGATTGCCAATTGTCTGTTCATCGATTCGCGGGAATACGGACTTAATTGCCAATAATGCAGGCGGATTTCTACATCCTCCCCAAGATCTGGTCGGCTTTTCAAGTAGTATAGATCAACTAATCATCAATAACGACTTACGAAAAGAAATGGGTCATCGCAATTCAGAAGAAGCCTATCAATATGATAAAAAGAATGTCAATGTCATCATGGCAAAAATATACGCTGGCATCGAATGAAAAGGTTTATTTAGGCTAGGATACAATTTATCATAATTTAGCGCAAGCTAGCGGGCAGAGATGAGGTAAGCAAAAATGAAAATACTACACATTTTAAATACCGGTAAGCTATCCGGAGCCGAAAATGTAGCGGCCGATATTTGCATGATGTTTAAGAACGACTATCAAATGGCCTATTGTTCGCCAGATGGTTTAATCCGGCAAGCTCTTGAAGACAGAGATATTACATATCTTCCAATTGATAGTTTAACTATCAAAGCATTGAACCGCGTGATCTCTGAATATCAACCGGATTTGATTGATGCTCATGATGTCAGAGCTACCGTCCTTGCTGCAACAATCGCTGACAAAGGGATTCCCTTTATCTCCCATTTACATGTTAATAACGATGATATGAAAAAACTAACGATCAAGTCATTTTTATATATGATCGCAGTAAGAAAAGCAAAAAAAATTATTGCGGTGTCAGAAAGCTGTATAAATGATTACTTTTTTAAACCGGCTATCAAAAATAAAACAATTGTCTTGAAGAATATTATTTATTCACAAAGACTAAATGCCTTAATTGACAAGGATAGCCAGGAATACTGTTTTGATTTTATTTTTTTAGGAAGGCTCACCGATCAAAAAAATCCGCAACGCATCGCAGCAGTAGCTTCTTCAGTGCTAAAACAACTGCCTTACGCCAGATTTGGGGTGATTGGCGAAGGCGAGTTAAAAGAAGAGATG
>JAHIQT010000079.1 GCA_018903255.1 Bacillota bacterium
AATCAAAACAATGCTGGAAATCAGTAAAACGACCAGTAAAGCTTCTTTCATAAGTATCACCTCCGTAAATAATCGTGCACGTTATAATATCATAACGAAAAAACATTTTCAATCATAAAAAAAGTCTCAGTCGAGACTTTTCCTATGTAAACGGTCACAGCTTTATCATTTTTACTTTATTCTGCATTAATCAGGGTTTTACCGGTCATTTCTGCTGGTACTGGTAATCCCATCAGATCCAGCAGGGTCGGTGCAACATCGGCCAGGCGACCGCCATCACGCAAGCTAACATCACCAGCGCCAACGAGAATACACTTAACCTGATTGGATGTATGAGCAGTAAAAGGCATATGGGTTTGATAATCGATCATTTTTTCGGCATTACCGTGATCGGCAGTGACAATCACCTTGCCACCTTTTGCCAGAATCGCAGTGATGACTTTTTTAGCACAGGCATCGACCACTTCGACCGCTTTTTCGGCGGCTTCGAAAATTCCGGTGTGACCAACCATATCGGCATTGGCAAAATTCAGGATCATCAGCTGATATTTTTCGCTTTCAACCGCTGCCACCGCTCTGTCGGCCACCTCATAGGCACTCATCTCCGGCTGCATATCATAGGTTGCCACATGGGGTGAGGGGATCAGGATGCGATCTTCCAGGGGATATTGTTTTTCCAATCCACCATTAAAGAAGTAGGTGACATGGGCGTACTTTTCGGTTTCGGCGATGCGCAGCTGGGGAATGCCGAGTTTGCTTAAATATTCACCCAGGGTATTATCGATGGTCACCGGCTGATAGGCAATTGATACATTTTCAAAGGATTTATCGTACTGGGTCATGGTGACAAACTCCAACCCCAGAAAGCCAGTTTTGCGTTCAAACGCGTTAAAGTCCGGATCGATAAAGGCGCGGGTCAGTTCGCGGGCGCGGTCGGGTCTGAAATTAAAGAAGATCATCGTATCGTTGGCCTTGATCGATTTGTCAGCAATGGTTTCAATGATCGTTGGTAAAACAAACTCATCGGTAATTTTAGCCGCATAGGTTTCTTCCATGACCTGGACTGCCGACGCCGCATGAACGCCTATTCCGGCGGTCATCGCATCATAGGCTATCTCGACCCGCTCCCAGCGGTTGTCACGATCCATGGCGTAGTAGCGGCCGATGATGGTGGCTATTTCGCCCACTCCCAATTGAGCCATTTTGGCTTCTAACGATTTGATATGGCCGATGCCGCTATTTGGGGCGGTATCCCGACCATCCATCAGACAGTGGACATAGACCCGTTTTAAGCCTTGTTTTTTGGCCAGGTTAAGTAATGCGTAAAGATGGCATTCATGGCTGTGAACGCCACCATCGGACAATAAGCCGATCAGGTGCAGGGCGCCGTCCTTTTGTTTGGCAGCGTTAATGCCAGCGAGGAAGGCTGGGTTGGTAAAAAAGTCGCCATCTTCGATCGATTTGGTAATCCGGGTCAGTTCCTGATAGACGATCCGACCGGCTCCCAGGTTTAAATGGCCGACCTCGGAATTACCCATCTGACCTTCAGGCAGACCAACGCCAAGGCCGCTGGCGGTGATTAGGGTCTGGGGATAGACCTGATCGATGGCATCTAGAAACGGTGTTTGGGCCTGTAGCACGGCATTGCCCTCAGTACATCTGGTAAAGCCGTAGCCATCCAGAATCACCAGGGCTGTTAAATTTTTATTCATATGATCACACCTTTCGGTAAAATTTTCAATTAGGGGACGCACGGGGGATCGCACAGGGGGACGGTTCTTTTGTGTCGTCTAGGAAAAAGAATTGGGTTGACACAAGAAAAACCGTCCCCCTTTGCTTACCTGTGTCTTCTGGGAAAAGAATCGAGTTGACACAAGAAGAACCGTCCCTCTGTGCTTCAAGAAAGACCGTCCCCCTTTGCTTCGTTGCCAGATTGCAATTTAGAACTTTGCAATCTCCGAGAATGTTGGTTTGAGGGAGGCGCCGCCAACTAGGGCGCCGTCGATGTTGTCCATTGCCATCAGGTCTTTGATGTTTTCGGGATTAACTGAGCCGCCGTATTGAATCCGGACTTTTTGGGCGGCATCTTCGCCAAACATTTTGGCGATGGTTTGACGAACCCAGCCACAGGCTTCGTTGGCTTCTTCTTTGCTGGCGGTTTTACCGGTACCGATCGCCCAGATCGGTTCGTAGGCAATGACCACCTTGGTGATATCTGCTATCCCCTTTAGTCCAGCTTCCATCTGACCGACAACTTTGGCTTCGGCTTTTCCGGCTTCTCGTTCTGCCAGGGTTTCGCCGCAGCAGACGATTGGGGTGATCCCCAGTGCCAGCGCTTTAACGGCTTTTTTATTAACGGTTTCGTCGGTCTCGTTAAAGTATTCGCGTCTTTCTGAGTGTCCGATTAAGACATATTGGACGCCGATGGCCTTAAGCATTTCCCCCGATATTTCGCCGGTAAAGGCGCCGCTTTTTTCAAAATGCATATTCTGAGCGCCGATGCCGACGTTCGAGTCTTTGGCCATTTCGACGGCTTTTTGCAGACCGATATAGGTGGGACAAAAAACCACCTCGGCGGTTGCCCCGGCTACTAGTGGCAACAGGGTATTCATCAATTTTTCAGTTTCAAACAGATCATTATTCATTTTCCAGTTTCCGGCAATAATTGGTTTTCGCATCATCTTCTCCTTCTACTTATCTTGTAAAATTTCAATACCTGGCAGTTTTTTTCCTTCAAGGAATTCTAGTGATGCGCCGCCGCCGGTGGATATGTGGCTCATTCCTGCTTCATAGCCGAGGATTTTAACCGCTGCGGCAGAATCGCCACCACCGATGATGGTAATGGCATCAGAATCTGACATCGCTTTTGCTACCGCTTCAGTGCCCTTGGCAAAGGCTGGCATTTCAAAAACACCCATTGGACCATTCCAGATCACTGTTTTGGCTTCCGCGATCACCTTTGTAAAGGCGGCTGCTGACACTGGGCCGATATCTAGTCCCAAAGTGTTAGCTGGGATGGCATTGATATCGACAACTACAAATGGGGCATCGGCGGCAAAGGTTTCGGCGGCGACGACATCCACTGGCAATAAGAGGTTAACCCCTTTGGCCTTGGCTTTAGCGACTAACTCATTGGCTAGTTCCATTTTATCTTCTTCTAATAGCGATTTTCCGATTTCGTAACCCTGGGCTTTTAAGAAGGTAAAGGCCATTCCGCCACCAATAATCAGGGTATCGACCTTTTCTAGCAGGTTGTTGATCACACCAATCTTGTCCGAAACTTTCGAGCCACCAAGAATCGCCACAAAGGGACGTTCCGGTTTGTCCAGGGCTTTGCCCATAAAGTCCAGCTCTTTCTGAATCAGGAAGCCTGACACGCCGGGTAAAAACTCGGCAATGCCGACCGTTGAGGCATGAGCCCGGTGGGCGGTTCCGAAGGCATCATTGACGAAAAGATCACCCAATTGTGCCAGCTCTTTGGAAAAGCCCTGGTCATTTTTCTCTTCTTCAGCTCGGAAGCGGGTATTCTGAAGCAGCATCACATCGCCGGCTTTAAGGCCGGCCGCGGCGGCTACGGTTAAGGATCCGGTCACTGCGGCATCATCATTAAAGATCACTTCTTTTTTTAGGAGTTCAGACAGTTTTTTCGCTACCGGTTCCAGCGAATACTTAGGATTGGGCTGATTTTTGGGTCGGCCCATATGGGACATTAGAATCAGTGCTCCGCCCTGTTCTAAAATATAATTTATTGTTGGCAGGGCTGCGGTGATTCGGGTTTCATCAGTAATGACGCCGTTTTCATCTAATGGCACATTAAAGTCGGCTCGCATTAAAACTTTTTTTCCTCTTAAATCAAGATCAGATACTGTTTTTTTACTCATATTCTTATCCTCTCGGTTTATAATTTTCTCGTTTCAAGTGTATCGCTGTACTACCGTACCGATCAATTGTTAATCTGTTGTATGCTGCTGACTCGGACAGGCTACGCCGTGTCCGCTCAGATGCACAGGGTCTGACCCCTAGGTCACAACATGATATAACAATTGTCGGTACTACTTCATCTTTTCTAATCATTTTTGTTGCGATATTTTCTTTATAAACAATTTCAGAAGCTCATGCAAGGGTTTTGCAAAAGCTTCTGAAAAGTTTTTTGATTAGTATTATTTATATTATTATTTATATTTAGTGAGCTATTTGATCATAATTGTTGATCAGGGTTTGGTTGATTAAAATTTTGTCGAGACATATTCGGCTAAACGGACGAGTTGAGCTGTATAGGACATTTCGTTGTCGTACCAGGCAATCACTTTGACCTGTTGTTTTCCGCCTTCGACATTCATCACCCGGGTTAGGGTTGCGTCGAATAATGATCCGTATGACATCCCGATGATGTCGGTGGAAACGACTTGTTCTTCGTTGTATCCGAGAGATTCGTTGGCTGCTGCTTTAAGAGCGGCATTGATTTCATCGGCGGTTACGTCTTTTTCCAGAACACAGGTTAAGTCAACCAGTGAGCCGGTGACAACCGGTACCCGTAGCGCAAATCCGTCCAGTTTGCCATTCAGGGCTGGTAATACCTTGCCAACTGCGGCAGCGGCACCGGTGGAAGTAGGGACGATATTTGCAGCGGCAGTACGGCCTCGTCGCAAATCTTTATGTGGTGCATCAAGGGTGGCCTGGTCATTGGTGTAAGCATGAACGGTGGTCATTAATCCGCTGACTAAACCAAAGCTGTCGTTTAATACTTTGGCCACTGGTGCTAAACAGTTGGTGGTACAAGAAGCGCCGCTGATAACAGTTTCAGTGCCATCAAGAATGTTTTCGTTAACATTAAAGACGATCGTTTTAACATCACCTTTGGCTGGAGCAGAAACAATAACTTTTTTTGCGCCGGCTTTGATGTGTTTACCAGCCCCGTCTTTATCGGTAAAGAAACCGGTACATTCGATCACAACATCGACACCGATACTTCCCCAAGGCAGGTTTTCAGGATCTCTTTCAGAGTAAATTTTGATCGCTTTTCCATCCACGACGATGCCATCATCTTTAACTTTGATGCTATCTTGCTTAAATTTACCCTGGGCACTATCATATTTTAACAGGTACGCTAAGGTTTTTGCATCGGTTAAATCATTGATAGCCACAACGTCAAACGCTTTGTTATCTGCCATTAATCTGAATGCTAAACGACCAATTCTTCCAAAACCATTAATTGCTACTTTTACAGACATATTATCTGCCTCCTTAAAATAATGTATTCTCAATTTATACTCAGTCAGAAGCGATTCATTTTGCCTCTGACGTGGTTTGTAACTTTCTTAAAATCTCTCTGGCGGCACTTTCATCGGTGATCAGCACAATGTTTTTGCGAATCCGACTGACCGCAATAATCGACTCGGCCTTAGTAACCCCGCCGGCCACCGCAATAACATGGGGTATTTTTTTGAAATTATCAATACCAATACCGATGGTACTCGATGGTGAAATCACCTGACCGTTAATGTCAAAGTAATGACCAAAGGCTTCTGCCACCGCGCCCTGCTCGATTATTTTGCGTTTTTCGGCAGCAGCCAGATTTCGCCAGTCGGCCAAGACATCAGCGCGACCCAATCCAAAAATAAAAATATCAATGTTATCCATTTTATTAAATACCCTTTTTATCTCGGGATAATCTTTTAATGCTTCTAATAATCGTTTATCAATATTATCGGGCAGGTGTAAAAGCTCATAGTTTGAATGCAGCTTAAGGCCCATTTCGGCGACCACGTTGTTGGCCTGGGTAGAGTGGCTCTTGCCGATCCCGCCGCGGGCTGGGATCACATAAACATCGGGATAAAAGGCTTCCCGCATTTCATCGGCTACGGCTGCAGTACAACTCCCACCGGTTAAAGCCAGGGTATCCTTGTACTTCATTACCGACAAGACATATTTTGCGCCAGACCGTCCCATAAAACGCAACACCTCATAATTCATATCCATATCGCCGGGGCAAATGATTACCCGTTTGAGATGGAGATGATCCATCAGTTCTTTTTCGAGCTGTTCCAGACCATTGTAGGTGTAGAGCAGGCTTTTTAACTGGATCAGCGCTGCTGTTCCAGCCTCAGTGATGACAACTCCCTGCCGTTCCACTGAAACCAGCTTTTGAGCCTGAAAAAAGTCGATTTCATTACGAACCTGACGTTCACTCATATCCAGAACAAATGCAAGATTTCTCCGTCCGATTGGCTGCTCACTGCTGATGGTTGACAAAATATTGTAACGCATTTCAATGAGACGATTCACTTCCGGAGCGACTAGCTGTTGAAGTTCAATGACTTCCTTACTGATTTTTAATTGATTTGACACAGAATCACCCTTCTTTCGGATACATGCTCGCTTTTGTCCCGCTGGGACAAATTCATTATACCCCATTTTAAATTTAAACACAAGTTAAAAAAGACTAAAAACTGAAAGAAAATCCCAGCCCGATTTTTCAGGATCTGCGCGTCTTTGAAAGTGATTAGTCTTTGGTTGATGGTCTACCGATATTCTTTTCTTTTTGAAGATGGTTGGATCAAAAGCGCTTCCCGATATTTGGCAACCGTGCGTCTGGCCACATCGAGATTTTTTTGCTGTAATAATTCCGAAATTTTTTGATCGCTTAGGGGCCTTTTCTTATCTTCCTTTTCAATGTATTCCTGGATAAGCTGCTTAATCGCATCGGAAGAACGGTCTTCTTGTCCCTGGGCAAAACCCCGTTTAAAGAAAAACTTCAGCGCAAAGGTACCCTTGGGTGTTTGAATATATTTTCCCCGAATCGCCCGACTGACCGTTGATTCGTGGACATCAATCATCTCGGCAATTGTTTTCAGAGTTAAGGGACGCAGATCCCCGACCCCTTCAAAAAAGAAGCTGCGTTGGGACTCGGCAATCGCGTTAATCACTTTTTTGATGGTGTCTCGCCGCTGTTCAATGCTTTTTATTAGAAACACTGCACTATCAAGCTTTTTCTCCAGATAAAGTTTGGTTTCATCATTTTTATCAGGATTTTTAAGCAAGCTCTTATAATAGTTATTGATCCGCAGCCGCGGCGCTGACACATCATTGACCTTGACCACCAACTCACCGTTGACAATTTCGATGCTGCCATCCGGAATAACATAAGAAACCCGTTCTGAACTGGAAAACTCCCGTCCGGGTTTAGGCTCCAGTGATTTTAACACCTCTTTAAATTCATAGACATCCTCAACTGCTAAGCCGGTATCCTGGGCGATTCGCTTAAATTGGTTATCGGCCAAATCGAGTAGGTGGTTTTTAACGATATCCAGATACACTTCATCATCGTCATACCCCATTTGCCGCAGCTGAATCAATAGACACTCTTCAATATTACGGCATCCCACCCCACACGGATCGAAGCCCTGGATGATGCCAATCATCTTTTGGATGCATGCTTCCTGAACTTCTAAAATACTCATGACATAGTCCATGTCAATTATCAGGTAACCGTTGTCATCGATGCAATCGATCAGGTACTCGCCAATCCGTTTTTCCTGATCAGTGAGATTTTTTTTAAGCATCTTGAATTGAAAATGCAGGTATTCATAGAGGGTTTTCTCATTGGCAGTGAATTTTTCAAAGCCGTATTCATCATCCGGTTCGGCACTTGCTTGAACCTGTCCCCGATAGTCCGCATTCTCCATACTGTGGAAATACTCCTCCCATTGGATCTCCTCTTTGGGCTGTTGTTCCGGTACCGGTTCTTCTTTAACCAGTTCGCCCTTAAGCGGTCCGCCATCCTCACTAATGGGAACTATCTCTTTGATCGACACCTCATTAAATTCCAGCACCGGATTCTCCATGATTTCAGTTTCGATCAGACCATTAAGCTCCATCACCGTCAGCTGAAGAATTTCAATGGATTGACGCATTTCCTGAGTCATGATCAATTTTTGAGTTTGGTTCATATTTAAATCAAATTTGATATTCATTTTTCACCTGACTGTTTTATTTTTCTCTTAATAAAAAAGAAAAGACCAACAACTGTTGGTCCTGGTTGCCTGGATAACGATCGCAGTACCGACAATTGTTACATCATGTTGTGTGCCTCAGAACGGACATGGCGATAGCCTGCGTGTTAGCAGTGAGCCAATCACAAGCTCGCTTGTAGTTGGCGACTGCCCACGACTGATAAGAAATTTCATTTCTTATCAGTGTCCGAGCTGCGCGCATACAACAGATTAACAATTGATCGGTACGGGAGTCCCAAGCAAAGACTAACTTTCGTTAGTCCTAATCATATCACAATCTACTTAAGTTCTTCAATGTATTTGATCACATTTACGGCAGCAATGGCACCATCGGCGGTGGCCGTGACAACCTGTCGCAGTGATTTGCGGCGGACATCACCAGCAGCAAAGATCCCCGCTATATTCGTACGCATTTCATCATCAGTAATTAAATAATCGCGTGAATCACGTGCGAGTTGGCCGGCAAATGCCTCTGAATTTGGTTTCTGACCGACAAAGACAAAAACTCCGTCCAAGGCAACTTCCGTCAATTCTGCGGTTTTGACATTTTTAACAACAATGCCTTCAACTAAACCATTACCCTTAATCTCCTCCACGACTGAATCCAGCAATAGCGAAATCTTTTCATTTTCCTTGATCCGCTGCTGCAGAATTTTAGCTCCACGGAGCTCATCGCGGCGATGAACAATGATAATTTCAGCGGCAAATTTTGTCAGGTAGAGGGCTTCTTCCAAAGCTGTATCGCCACCGCCAATGACGGCAACCTTTAAGCCTTTAAAAAAGTTGGCATCACAGGTGGCACAATAGGAAACCCCCATCCCCCGCAATTCTCGTTCACCTTTACAACCAATCAGTTTTGGTTCGGCTCCGGTGGCCATGATAATGGTGCGCGTCTCGAGACTATCGGTGTCAGTTTCGACGATAAATCCAGTTTCTGTTTTCTTTGAACCAAAATAGGTTCGAGTGGCAAACTCGACCCCGAACTCCTCACATTGCTGGCGCATCCGCTCGGTCAGACCAGGTCCGGTACTGTCTGGCGGGGAACCGGGATAGTTTTCGATCTCCCAGCTGGTGGCGATCTGACCGCCAATGCCGGCTTTTTCAATAATCAGTACCTTAAGGGCTCCCCTGGCCGCGTATATTCCCGCAGCTAATCCGGCCGGACCGGCTCCCACTATGATTGTATCATATCTCATCCTTGCACCTCTTTCGCTTTTCTTTGATTGATTTACTTCTCTTCTGATTTATTTATTGGTCATGAGCCATCCTTCATAATTTTGCTGGTGGTTATAAATTCTTCCATCGCTTTTTCTGTTTCTTTGACCATTTCTTTTTTGTATTCATCGTATCGGTTTTCTTTTACAATTTCCAGTGAACGGGTCTCTAGTTTTAAATTCTTAACGACCTCAATTTGAATATCTATTTTTTCAGTAATCTCATCGATTCTTTTTTCAACAATTTTTATCTGTTCTTTCAAAAAGGACATATAATGAAGATAGACCTGACAGGCGGTCGCGGTGATCGAAGCGGCCATATCACGTTCGTAATTTTTCTGGCTTTTTTCCAGCTGATCTTCGAGTTCCAGCTGTTTGTCCATTTCATCACTGAGTTGTCTGGTCAGGCCACCCAATATCATCATTTCATTTTCCAGATTCTGATCTTTATAAGAAAGGAGTTTTCCTAAATGGAATTGGAACTTTTTCATAAGACCGCCTTCTTCATCGCTTCGATACTTTCATCATAAAAGCACTTTTCATCAACCTTCTGTTGTAAAAATTGATTGATGCCGGCAATTTTTTTAATCGCAATATCTAGCGAGGGATTGCTCCCACTTTTATAGGCACCAATACTGACCAGATCGTAGTTGGAATCATAGACAGACATCATATTACGCATCGAAGATGCCGCTTCCAGCTGATCTCTACTGACAATATTGGCCATCAGCCGGCTGACACTATTTAGCACATCAATGGCTGGGTAATGGTTTCTAGCGGCAATCTTCCGGGACAGCACAATATGGCCATCGATGATTCCCCGAACCGTATCGGCGACCGGTTCATTCATGTCGTCACCTTCAACGAGCACCGTGTAAATGCCGGTTATCGAACCGGTTTCAAAATTTCCACTGCGTTCCAGCAGTTTTGGCATCATCGCATAAATAGAGGGGGTGTAACCGCGAGCTACTGGGGGTTCCCCGGTAGCCAGCCCAATTTCCCGTTGCGCCATCGCAAAGCGGGTCAGTGAATCCATCATCAGCAGAACATCATTACCCTGATCCTTAAAATACTCGGCAATGGTGGTAGCTGTTAAGGCGCATTTCATCCGCTGCATGGGGGGCTGATCGGAGGTCGCCACCACGATCACCGAACGCTCCAGACCTTCCTGACCTAAGTCATTTTCGAGAAACTGGCGCACCTCCCGGCCACGCTCACCGACTAAGGCAATGACGTTAACTTGGGCTTTAACATTTCTGGCAATCATCCCCATCAGGGTGCTTTTGCCGACCCCACTACCGGCAAAGATACCCATTCTCTGGCCTTTGCCAATGCTTAATAAACCATCTATTGCCTTTACCCCAAATTCCAGGATATCGTCAATACATGGTCGTGAAAAGGGGTTTGCCCCAGCGCTCTGAATGTCGTAGGGGGTAGTATTTAAAATCGGGCCGCCACCATCGATGGGTTCCCCCATGGCATTGACAACCCGGCCGATCATACTATCCGACACGCCTATTTTCAGGGAAGAACCGGTCGGTTCGACAATATTTCCAAAACTAATACCTTCTGGTTCTTCGTAAGGCATCAATAAAACCTTATTGCCGCGAAAACCAACCACTTCAGCTAAAATATAACGGTCTGCATTCTGATCAAATATCTTGCATAAATCCCCAATACTGCATTCAGGACCAACCGACTCGATCATCATTCCGACGACCTTTTCAATTTTCCCGAAATAGTGATAGGTTTCTGCCCGTTGAATGGCTTTGCAAATCTCCGATGTATTCATTTTCGCCTCCCGCTACGAACTTTGCTCGACGGCTTTCTCTAATTGCTCCAATTGTACTGGCAGACTCATATCGATGACCGAATCATTGCTTTCCACCATGATCTTATCATCATCCTTAAGAATAATCACCTTGGATTTTTTTGAAAGTTTCTTTAGTTTTTCAGTCATTGTTTTGTTGATATGAAGATCCAGGGTTTTCTGGTTTTCTGATAAATAAATTTTAAGATCCTCTTCATCCCCATGAATAACCTCATCAAAGAATCGCAAAAACAGATCCGGATCTTCCGCAACCTGATGTTTCATTATTTTCTTGGCAATTTCAAAGGCGATGCTTAGCAGCTCTTTCTGCTGATGATCAAGCGCCTGCTGCCGCTCGGTTTGAATTACTTCAAGAAGCATATCGATTTCTTGTAGCTTGCTTTCGATTTCGCCCGCCGCCTGTAACGTACCTTCATTTAAGCCTTCTCTCAGACCAGCCTGAAAGCCTTCGCGGGTGCCATCCTTGAGTCCTTCTTCGTGACCAGTCACATAACCCTGAGAAAAACCCTCCTGATAACCGGTTTCCTGAGATTTTACTTTAATTTCCTGACTGGCTTTGATTGCTTCTTTCATCAGTTCATTGGCAGCATGCATGGCTTCAACGCTGTCATCCTGTTCGACCTGTTCATTTGCAACTGCTGGGTCATAATCTAACTGGTCTTCGCTGTCGTTATCCGCTTCGTCATGATCCACAACCGGCAGAACCACTGGCGTACTAATTTGAGACACCCATTTAGCTTTTACAATACTAGACAATGATCTCGTCCTTTCCACCCTTAGACGTTACAATTTCGCCTTCTTCTTCCAGTCTTCTGATTACTGAAACAATTTTCTGCTGTGCTTCTTCGACATCCCGAACCCTGACATTATGCAGGAATTCCATCTCACTCTTAACCGTTTCACCCATTCGTTGAGACATATTGACAAAAATAATATCAGCAACGGCTTTGTTTGCGCCCTTAAGGGCAACCGACATTTCTTTTGTATCAATTTCCTGTAAGAACCGTTGAATCGACATTGAATCAAGAATAACAATATCTTCAAAGACGAACATTCGCTTACGAATTTCTTCAGAAAGTTTGGCATCATTTTTACTGAGTTCATCGAAGATGTATTTTTCTGTCCCACGATCGATGTTGTTCATAATCTCAGCAATGTAGTTGATCCCACCAACTTCCAGTAAGTCGAAGGAAACAACCGACTCAAATTTACGTTCAAGAATGGTTTCAACCTGTCTGATAATTTCCGGAGAGGTTCGATCCATCCTGGCAATCCGCTCGACAACTTCGACCCGAATACTCTTGGGTAATTCCGAAATAATGGCTGAGGCCTGATCAGCCCTGGCATAGGACAAAACCAGGGCAATGGTCTGAGG
>JAHIQT010000080.1 GCA_018903255.1 Bacillota bacterium
AATATACCGTTAATAAATCAACTTTTCAGGTTGGGAATGTACACTGGTCCTGGGAATCCCAGTTTTATTCTGACATTCTACGGATTTTTGCTTTATCGGATTGTAAGAAAGATCGGCCTAGCGAAAGAGTCAGTGACTTCGGGAATTGATGAGATCAGGTGTGCATAAATCAATCAATATTCGATTATTCGTAGAAATTTGAATTTCAAAAATGAGATGCAACAGTTTTGTAGATACCACTTGTTTAGAACCAAGAAATCGTTCTTCCGCCTTACATATCGAAGAAGTCGAAAATTTGAAAAGGACATTGAAAGGAAAAATTTATGAGAAAAATACCATTGTTTATTGCCCTAATGGCGGTGTTAATGCTGACCGGCTGCGAAAGCCAGGCAGATAAAGTTTCTTACAACTTGTCGCAACAAGCAGATAACTTCAATGTTGTCAGACAGTTAACGGTTATCAATTGTATTGAGGGCGACGTTTTGTTTCAAATGACCGGAAAAATGTCAATCACCGCCGACATCGCCGACAATCAGTTAGAAGTCATTGTTGAAGATCAAGACGGTCGCTACAAAAAGCATTTTATCGGGTTAAGTGATAACGTGACCTATGTGTTAGAAGATTTGGGCGAGAATGATGTTTCGAATTACAAGTATACCCTGAATTACAACCCTAAAATGTGGATTCCAGTTGAGGTTCAGACGATCGATTAGGCTAGCGTTGCTTGAATACCAAAAATGGCAGCATACAATCATTTAGAAACTTGCAAAGATTGAAGCTCACATGGATTCATTTACTAAACGAACATAATAATGCGATAATGATGATCAAAGAAAGAGGCGAGTATGATGCCACAAATCAAACCGATCACAGATCTCAGAAATACGAACGAAATTTCTGAGCTGTGTCATGCCAAAAACGAACCAATATTCATTACCAAAAATGGTTATGGCGATTGGTTGTGATGCGTATGGAAATCTATGAAGCAATGCTGGACGAAAACGAGATCGACCGAGAAATCGCCCAGGCAGAAGCGGAATGTTGTGCTGGCGGCACGTCGATCGATGCCCGGGAAGCCCTGAATGCGTTACGCAAAAAATATTTGCGTGGTAATAAGACTGACAAGGAATCCCAGTCAGTCAATCCTGTGAGTTGTTTTTTAGCAAAAGATCGGTTAAAATCTTTCCCTCCACGCGATTAAATGTTACAATAAATCAATTCAACCGGTTAGGTGGAAGCCAACCAGTATCGTCACCGCGATAGGTAATCGATCCACTGGGACATAGGTTACCGCATCCATGACACTGATCAACGCAGCCATCTGGATAAATGACATGAGCTGAAGGAGCTTTCTGGGTATCATATACATCATGGCTACATTTTTCGGCGCAACTACCGCAACTAATGCAAGAATCATAATCAATAACCGGGTACCATTGTTTTGCCATATAAACTCTCCTCGTATTCAAAATTCACATAATATTAAACTACAAAAACACCAAAAAATCAATCAGAAGTATTGTCAAAGGTTGCAAACTTGATTGTTCTACCCGATTTCTGCCGTTTTCTTTTGTAAAGAGCATAAGAACCGAAACAATTCAAAAAAATGAAGTTACAACTACCGAGACACCGCTTGATAATGGAGGCAGATTTATGAAAAAAAAAATTAAGGAATTCATTTTCAAATATCATGATAAAGGATTATTTGAAGGATGTTTTTCATTAATAGTTCTATTAGCTATTGGTAGCTACGCTTATATCAATAAGGGAAAAGTGGAAGGAATTATTGACTTAACAATTTTCTTCAGTGTTTTCGTTGCTTTAATCTTAAATCTATTCACGGGCTTCATCTCTCGAATAGTAGGAAACAAATTTGAAGATTCTATAAAACTAGAAACTGATTATGACAAAATGGTTAAGCGGTACTCTGAAGAAAAAAACATGGTTACTTATATTAATTCGGAATGCAATGATGAAGCATACAAAATTGGAATCAAATCACGGTTGGATAAAGATTTATCGGAAAGACATAAATTTAAGTTTCCGGTAATTCAGGATTTTTCATGTAAAAATACTACATTTAGAATTATAGATAATAAGGAGCGGCAATATCATTTGCCGCAAGAAATAAAAGAACATTATGATGAATTGATAAATATTCATAAAACCTCAAGCATTTTTAATCAATTAACTATCAGAGTGAAAAATTGGGAAAGAATCGAGAATACTATTTTTATTTATACAGAACGTTCAACATACTATGATGCGATGGTATCCAATCGCGCCATGGATCTGAAATGGAGTAATGGATTAAGCAATCGAGATTTGTTTGCTTATGGCCCATGGTTAGGGGGACTTGAAAACTCTCCTTTTTCCAACCATCTTGGCTTTAATGGTTTTATTGAATCAAGTGATGGAGAAATTCCATTTGTTAGGCGAAATAGTATTGTTTCTATTGGAAAACGCACATTAGCAAACAGTGTTGGTGCTTCCTTAAAAACAAAATATGCATTGGATGATCAATTTAATTTAACAATTGATGGACTGGTTAACGGCATCAAAAAAGAAATCCAGGATGAATTGAAAATAGATCCAAATGACTATATATTTTCATTGGAAGATAACATCATCTCGTTATATCGCGATATTGTAGAGGGTGGAAAACCACAACTGCTTTTTTACGTCAAAATTGATATAACAAAAGAACAAATCAACAACACCTTTAAAAAAGAAATATCAAGAAAAAAAAGCACGTGGAATATGCAGGAAGAAGATGGAATGTTTGTCATTGACCTCTTTTAATTCAAGGGTATGCAACGTACTGTCAAAATAGTATCGATAAAGATAGCTTGAAATGATAACGACGGCCAAAAAAAAGATCGTACCATTGGTCAGACTACGGAGCTTCGCATCGGGATCAGCTTGAAAAATAAGTAGCCCACTTACAAAAATAACATAGGATGGTGCCAGCACAAACAAATTTGTCGGAAAAGACATCAGTAGCGCGACACCCGTCATCAGAATAAAGGCAATATAAACAGTGATTTCATTGCCCTTTAGCTGATCCAAACCATTGATCAAACTCAATAGCATCAGTAGTACGGCGGTCAACACTGGAATTAAAAAATTTAGCTCAGCACCCTTATTTTCAATCATTTTACGCATTAAGATCCAACCGATAGAAATTAACCACAGGGTTAAATGGAGCACGAAATAACTGAGATAGAGCCAGTGTTCAGGTGCATTTGGCTGTAATAGACCTCTTATATCAAATAATAGGATGATAATTGGTTCAACGATAAGCATGACAAAAAAGCAGTAGGTCATCCGCTTGATATTGATTTGGTTGGTTTTATGGTTGATCAACGAAAGGGTTGATTCAGGCAGTGTTTTATCAGTAGTTAAAAGCTGTTTGATTTGCATCGCTGTTATCCTCGCAGTATAGAATCGTCGCATTTTATTATACACTATAAATGACAAAGTTAAATAATTTTTAATTGAATCAAGGGTTTGTACTCTTTCACAAAAAAAATAATCCCCCCAAAAGGAGAATAAATGAAAAATTTACATGCAGTTCAAAAGATAGCCCTCTTGATGACGCTATTATTGATGGTCAGTTTGTCCGGTTGTGCCAATGCAAATGTCGGAAAAACGACGAAACCGAGTGTCTCAGAGGACTATTATCGCGCTATGAATGCTGACCTGTTTCTGGAAAAGACCATTCCCGCAACTGAAGGTGAGTGGGATTACTTCTATGAATTGAATGAAAAAACCTCAAGCCAGCTGCAGGCGATTGTTAGCGACTTATCAAACAGCGGCCAAGCCTATCAACAGGGCAGCAGTGAACAGAAAATTAGCGATTTATATGCCTGCGCGATCGACCTTGACAAGCGCAATGCCGCCGGCCTAACAGCCCTAACACCCTATCTTGAGCAGATTGAATCGGCAAAAAACCTCGATCAATACCTAGATGGGCTGATCGCACTATCAGCCATCGGCGAGACCAGCCTGATTCCTTATGGTTATTATCAGGATGATATGAATTCGGACGCCCTGATGGTGGGGTTTGAGTCAATGGATGATTTAATCGGCAAAGAATACATGGAAAACGATTCGATGCAGGAATATTGTGATGCCTATAAAACCTATATCGGCGAGATGCTGGTGGTCAGCGGTGAGGATAAAAAAGAGGCCGAGACAAATGCCGCGGCGATTTATGACTTCGCCAGCACCGTCGCTGCACAGGCCTTATCACCCGAAGAATTTTATGACCCCGATCACTACTATAACGTCTATAGCTATGATCAACTGCTAGCGCTTTACGGAAATATCGACATGGCCAAGTATCTCGCCGCCCAGGGGCTTGGCAGCGCCGATCACTACGTGGTCTTCGAAGTGGAGGCGGCCAAACAGATCAATGCGATGCTTACCGAAGAAAACCTGCCGGTGCTAAAAGCCTATACCAAATTTGTTGTTTTAAATAATCTGGCCGACTATGCCCCGGTTGCTTATCGCGATCTAAAACTTGATATGGCCATGAAACTGGATGGCTCAACCGAGCAGAAAAGCGATCAGCGGCTGGCCTTTGACAATGTCGAACAGCTGCTAGAATGGGAATTTGGAAAGCTTTACGCCGAAAAATACTTTGATGAAAAAGCCAAGCAGGATCTAAAAACGATGGTGGCGACAATCATCGACGAATACCGCCTAATCATCGCCGCCCAGGATTGGATGAGTCCCGAGACCAAGCAGCAAGCCGCTTTAAAGCTGGATACCATGGGTGTAAAAATTGGTTATCCCGATCAGTGGACGAATATCGGCGATTATCTCCAGGTGATTGGGCCAGACGCAGGTGGCAGCTATCTGTCCAATGTGATTGCACTAAAGCAGGCGACCCAACAATTTGACTTTGATGCATATAAAAAAGGTGTCAATCGCGACCAGTGGTACATGACCCCCCAGGACGTCAATGCCTATTACAATCCGGCCAATAATGAAATCGTCTTTCCGGCGGCGATCTTGCAGGCACCCTATTATGATCAAGATCAAAGCAAGGGCAAAAACCTGGGCGGAATCGGTGCCGTGATTGCCCATGAAATCAGTCATGCCTTTGATAAAAACGGGTCCTTATATGATGAGAAGGGCAATTACAAGGTCTGGTGGACGGACACCGAATATCAAAAATACGACGCCTTGTCACAAAAGATCATTGATTATTACGGCAACTATAGCATCTCAACCGGCGAGCCGGTTAATGGCACCATGACCCTGTCTGAAAATATTGCTGATTTGGGCGCCTTAACGACAGTCACGGCGGTGGCCGAAAAACAGGGCGATTCGCTAGCCGATGTCTATAGCAATTGGGCAACGATCTGGGCAAAGCTAACGACCGAAGCGCTCGAAAAGAATTATTTACTGACCGATGTCCATTCCCCGGCGGCGGTTCGTGTCAATGCGGTGCTCAGTTCAATCGACGCATTTTATGACGTCTATGAGATCAAAGCAGGTGATAAAATGTATGTCGCACCCGATGATCGGGTGGCGATCTGGCAGACTGACACAGCGCAATAATTTATCGCTGGGGCGAACCAGCAGAAATCGCAATGTGAATTTTTGCTGGTTGTTAGTACTGAACTCAAAGCAATCATTGTTGGTTGTTTTGAGGTTATCAAACGTCTAAAAAGCGAAAAATTTATCATTACGATTAATCGGAGGTAACATGCGACGATCGGAACGTGAAGTAAAAAATGAAACAGAAATTTTAGAAATCGTCAACGGGTGTAAAGTTTTAAGGCTGGGCATGGTGGATGCCGGAAGGCCTTATGTGGTGCCTCTGAACTTTGGATATACGATAGCGGGAGCGGTTATCACCATCTACCTGCATTGTGCGAAAAAAGGCCGAAAACTTGAGGTGTTAGCAAAGAATAATAAGGTTTGTATCGAAATGGATCGGATGACCCAACTGATCACCGGCGAAAGCGGCTGTGACTACAGCTGCAATTTTGAAAGTTTGATTGGTGAAGGACAGGCCGTCATCCTTACCGATGAGGCTGAAAAAATTAAGGCCTTGAACCATATTATGAAGCATCAGACCGGCCGGGATGATTTTTCCTTTGAGCAGCGGATTGTGGCGATGACGACGGTGATCGCGGTGGCATTGCAGCAGTATTCGGTTAAACGGCACTAACCGGAATAGATGGACTTGATCGAGAGGAGCTACTGTATACCCTGAACTACCGGATTTTTATTTTACTACATCGAAATATTTTTCAGTATTGCTATTATCCTAAAGCTCATCTCGCTGCTATTGCTGGTTTTTTAGCAAGCCATTGAGTTGACTGGCTTTTTTCTTAGCATCGAACCTTGCGTACACATAGAAAGCAATGGTATGCAGGATCAGAGAAAGGATCAGCATGCCGGGAATCCACGGAGCGATAAAAGCAAACATTTGTGCTGAGAACAGCCAAACCGCGGTTAAACCACCGGCGATATTTAAAAATGACGTGATCAGAATATTGGTGACAGGTCTAAAGGTCAGGTAGTTCCACAAACCGCTATAGACGACACCAAATAAAAGTGCGATAATAGTAGAAATACCGATTAAGTTCCACAGATAATGCAAGGCAATGGTTTGGCCATTAAAGAAAATACTCAGCAATAATGTGATCCAGACTGAGCTAACCGCGAAGACCTGAAAGAACGATTGTTTTAAATTTTTAATCATGATAGAGCCCTCCTAAAATTTTTAATGTAATGCCGGCTAATAAAATAAGTAGAACCGTCACTTAAGCTTATTTCGATTCTGGCATTTGTTGTCGGTGCAAACTGTTTGACGGCTTTGAGATTGACGATCGTTTGATTGTTGATCCGGATAAAACCATCATTAATGAAATCGGCCTCCGCATACTTTAGCCGCTTGGGGTATAAATACAGCTCACCGCTGTTGAGCCGTAACTTGCACTGCCGCTCCTCCGATGCCACGATCAGGATCGCCCGAAGCGGCACCTGGATATTGCGGTTATTAGCCGGATTAAGCGCGGTGATCGTTTTTTGATGGCTGGTGATGACCGTCTCCAGCTGTTGTCTGAGTTGATGTTCCTGGGGATGGGTAACAATAAGCGCCGTTTCGACAGCCATGTTGGGATCGCTTTTAAAGAGCAGTTTCATGTGTTCACCTCCTATATCGGATATACTAAAGCATTTTTTTATTAAATACCAGTTTTTATCGTTTTGTTGCACTATCCCTTTAGTTTCTTACAAAAGGCCTAATTTTGGCACCTCTGTTATACATTTGGGGTCAGTTTTGCAAAATAAAACAGGTGATATGAGAAGACCCCATATCACCTGTCACCTAAATCTTACAGTTTAAATAAATCGGTACTGAGATATTTTTCGCCACGATCGGGGAAGATCACCACGATCAGACCGGTATCGATTTGTTTAGCCATCTCAGTGGCGGCATACATGGCGGCGCCACTGCTCATGCCGACAAAGATGCCTTCTTTTTTGACAATTTGACGGGCAAAATCAAAGGCAATCTCCGATTCAACCATGATATGCAAGTCAATCTCATCGGGTTGATAGATGGCTGGCACAATCGCTTCGTCCATGTTTTTTAGACCCTGGATGTAATGGCCAAGGACTGGCTGGGCTTCAACAATTTTAACATCAGGATTGTGGCGGCGCAGGCCCATGCCAACCCCCATAATGGTGCCGGAGGTACCTAAAGAGGACACAAAGTGGGTAACCTGCCCTTGCGTCTGTTCCCAGATTTCCTCGGCGGTGGTCGAATAGTGAGCCAGCTTATTATAGTGATTGCTAAATTGATCGGGATTAAAATAGCGGTCGGGATTGGCGGCAACTAATTCGCGCACCTTGCGAATCGCGCCATCGGTGCCTTCGGTCGGTGAGGTCAGGGTGACGGTCGCACCAAAGGCCTGAATCATTTTACGGCGTTCAATCGAGACCGCTTCACTCATGACGATTTCCAGCTGATAGCCCTTGACGGCAGCGATCATCGCCAAACCAATCCCGGTATTGCCGCTAGTCGGTTCGATAACGATCTTGTCTTTGGTTAAAACACCTTCAGCTTCGGCCTGTTCCAACATTTTAAGGGCAATCCGATCTTTAATGCTGCCAGTCGGGTTAACGCCTTCAAACTTAGCCAGGATTTCGACATTGGGGTTGGGATTTAAGTGATTAATGCGCACCATCGGGGTATGCCCAATGGTTTCTAAGATATTATTATGGATGCGTGTTTTCAATTAAGTAATCCTTTCTGTTGATCGTATTAATGAATACCACTATTATAGTACAAAAATAAAGTCAAAAACAATCATTTATAAAAAATGGATAAAAAACTGTCGCGGTCGCGCTTCAGACAAAATTTAAAAACCCTGCCGACAGGGGGGAATACAGCCGCCAACCGGCACTTGAATGTGATTCTTAGAATAGATTAATGCGAAAGGTAATTGGTCACCATGGAAGAAAGTTATTTAAAGCGTGAATTATATGAATTGCTCAATCGCGATCCCAGTATTTTTGAATTTATCCAATCAGGCTCTTTGGATGGCATCTGGTACTGGGATTTAGAAAAGCCCGAAAATGAATGGATGAGCGCCAAATTTTGGGAAACCCTGGGCTATCATCCGGATGAAAAAAGACATGCCTCCAGTGAATGGCAGGATATCATTTTTTCAGAAGATTTAGAAGTTGCCAATAAGAATTTTGAAAAGCACTGCGCCGATCCAAATCACCCCTATGACCAGATTGTCCGCTATCAACATAAAAATGGCAAGACGATCTGGATCAGGTGTCGGGGTTTAGCAATTAGAGATCAAAACGGAAAGGCGATCCGGATGCTCGGAGCGCATACCGATATAACCGATTTAAAAGAAACCGAAAAGGAAATTACCAGATTAACCAAAGAATACGAAATCGTTTTTAATGGCACCCAAGATGCAATGTTTTTAATCAAGGTCTTAGAAAGTGGTGAGTTTCGTTTTGTCCGTAATAACATTGCCCATCAAAGTAAAACCGGGATTTCGCTGGAAGATATTATCAATAAGACCCCGCAAGAATTGCTCGGCCAGAAGTTCGGCGATAGCGTTGCCAAAAATTACCAAAAATGTCTTGATCATAAAACGTCTATCACCTATGAAGAAGAACTAAGCTTACCGGCGGGCGATCGGATTTGGTTAACAACACTAACACCGATCATGGAGGGCGAGCGGATCAGCAATATCGTTGGTTCGGCAGCCGATATTACCCAGCGTAAAAAACTTGAGCTGGAATTAGAAAAAAATGCCAATTATGATAAATTAACCGGCTTACCAAATCGGCGGTTATTTTTTGAACGATTAGATCAGCTGATCGCCGAAAACGAACGGGATCAGCATGGCTTTGCCTTGTTATTTATCGACTTAGACGGATTCAAAGCGATTAATGATCAGTATGGTCATGAGGTTGGCGATGAGGTGTTAATCATTGCTGGCAAACGCTTGTCACAATGCATCCGAAAATCCGATACGGTGGCGCGAATGGGTGGCGATGAATATACGATTCTGTTTCGAAATGTGGCAGGAAAAAATAGTGTTGTTAGCCTGGTCAAAAAAATTCATACGGTATTGCAAGAAGTGATGCAGATCGATGCGATTGCCTGTCACGTGAATGCTTCGATTGGTATTGCAATCTATCCCGACCATGGCACCGATCGGGAAATCTTACTAAGAAATGCCGACGCAGCAATGTATGAGATCAAACGTAACGGCAAAGGTGGCTTCTGGTTTTTTGAAAAAGGCTGACGAGGCCTAAGCGCAACTTAAGATCATGAGTCGTTTAAAATATCCGAAAAATCGATTGGAGAATTAAAATGTATACCATTAGTGAATTAACAGTAGCTGATTATCTGGCAAAAATGGCGGTTTGTGATTTTCCCGGGCCGGCGGCTGGCAGTGCCGCAGCAACGGCGGTAGCGATGGCAGCGGCACTGCTGGAAATGTCCTGTGATAGCAGTCTCAAAAAAATGGGCGAAAACCGCTTGCTAGCGGAGTCGCTTGCCCTGGGAGCCGATATCCGAAAGGCCTGTCTGGCACTAGCCGATACCGACATGACGGCCTATGGTCAGGTTATTGTCGCCGCAAAAAATAAAGCCGATCACCCGGAAGCTTACGAAAGCGCGATGAAAGACGCCACTGCGCCCTTTATTGAGATGCTCAGGCATTGCCACAGTCTGCTTGACCAGATAAAAAAAGTCATCAGTGGCAGTTTTTCACGGGTGTTAGGCGATCTGGTTGGCGGGGCTTATTTGGCTGAGGCGGCGGCGGCCGCTTGCAAATCCGGCATTGCGGTTAATCTGATGCTGATTCATGACGTCGACTATCACCAGCAGTATCAGGCTGAGTCGCTGTCGCTTTACCAGGCATGTGCTGACCTAAAGACTCAAATTCTCGCCCAGGTCTTTGCTTGGCCGCAACAGGCAATCCATCCCGATGCGAAAGCGGTGCTGGACTTCTGGTTTGATCCCCAAAACCAACCCTTCTGGTTTGAAAAAAGTGACACCTTTGATGCCGCCATTCGGGTACACTTTTATGATCACTGGCGCGACGCTTGCGAGGGTCTTTTATCTGACTGGCGGGAGACCATCGAAGGACGGCTGGCAGAAATCATCCTACTGGATCAGTTTTCGCGAAATTTAAACCGTGATGATCACAAGGCTTTTGCCCAGGATGGGATGGCTCTGATACTGGCTCAGGAAGCGATCCGTCATCCCGATTTTGCGCGCCTGCCGCAGTCGCAGCAGCGGTTTGTCCTGATGCCCTTGATGCATTCAGAATCGGCCGCTATGCATCAGACTGCCCTGCCGCTATTTGAGGCACTAGGCGATCCGGCCACCTTGTCCTACGAAATCATCCACAAGCAGATCATTGATCAATTTGGCCGCTATCCCCATCGTAACGCGGTCTTGCAGCGCCTATCCACGCCGGAAGAAATTGAATTTTTGAAACAGCCGGGCAGCAGTTTTTAAAAGTGACCAGTGCCAAATCAAAACTTGCTAAACCAATTACTGCTTAAAATATTTATAGTGGGTATCATTGAGTGCCTGGTCTTTAGCGTTGGCCGCTCAAAATATTAGTCACACTTAAATTAGTATATTGATTAAATTTTCCTAAAGTGTTATGATAACGTTGTCAGATACCTGATTATAAACAAGTACGGAAATGACGTGGTTGATCATTTTCAGATTACAAGGAGGTAATGAAATGTTTCAGGGCGGTTATATGGGAAAAGTATTGCGGGTGAATCTCACCACAAAAACAGTATTAGTTGAAGATTTGCCGGAAAAGATTGCCAGAGATTATATTGGTGGCGCGGGGTTTGGGGTGAAATATCTCTTTGATGAGGTGCCCGGCGACGTCGATCCTTTAGGAGCCGATAATAAGCTGATTTTTGCACCGGGTCCCTTGAGCGGTACCGCCGCCCCCTGTGCTAGCCGGATAGCGGTAACCACCAAATCCCCCTTGACCGGTGCAGTGGGAATGTCTTTGTCTGGCGGTTACTTTCCAGTTGAACTGAAATTTGCCGGCTACGACGTGCTAATCATTGAGGGGCAATCAGAAACCCCGGTTTATCTTCATATCAGGGACGACAAGGTGTCGATCAAAAATGCAGAAAAAATTTGGGGAATGGATACGCAGATTACTCAGACGATCATCAAGCAGGATGTCGGCGATCAGAATACTCGGATTGCCTGTATTGGCCAAGCTGGCGAAAATCTGTCGAAGATGGCGGCGATTATTAATGAGCGCCGAGCCTTTGGTCGTAAAGGGGTAGGCGCGGTGATGGGCTCAAAAAATCTCAAGGCCATCGCCATAAGAGGAACGAAAGAGGTTCCCATTGCCAATCCTGAAGCCTTTTCGGCGGCTCGAAAGTTCATGCTGGATGCGATGAAACAAAGCCCGGTGCTTTATCCAGAGTTTTCCAAACTGGGCACTCCGATGGTGGTTGATGTCACCTCTGCGATGGGAATGTTTCCCTCTGAAAACTATCGCAACACCGGTGAAAAAGACTATTCGGAAACGATTGGGGTGGAAGCAAGCCTCAGCCGCAACAAGGGCAATGAACATTGCTATGGCTGTCCGGTTGGTTGTACTCAGCTGAAACTGGCCAAGGGTCAGGGCTACGAAGGAGGGATGTCAGATCCCGAATACGAAACCTATTACAGCCTGGGCAGTGTGGTGGGCGTTGAAAGTGTCGATAGTATTATCTATAATGATATGCTCTGCGATAAGTATGGCCTGGATACCATGTCGGTGGGAGTTACCATCGCCTTTGCGATGGAGCTCTTCGAGCGGGGAATGCTCTCAGCTGCTGACACCAATGGGATTGATCTGCGCTTTGGTAATCATCAGGCAGTGACCCAGCTGATTGAAGAAATCGCCTTCCGACGAGCGGGTATTGGTGAGCTGCTTTGTGACGGCTCCCGAATTATGGCCGAAAAGATCGGCGGCGATGCCGGAGATTTTGCGATGCACATCAAGGGGTTGGAATTACCGGCTTACGATCCCCGCGGTGCCAAGGCTCATGGCCTTAATTTTGCCACCAGCTATACCGGGGCTGACCATAACCGCGGCTACGCCTTTCAGGAAGTCTTTGGGATACCGGTGCCCAAGGCCTATGACCGCTTTGCCGTAGCCGGCAAGGGTTGGCTGACCAAGTGGAATCAGGATATCCGCTGTGCCACCACCGACTGCCCGACGATGTGCGGTTTTCTGATGGATATGGCGGTTCCGGCGATTGCCGAGCAAAACACCGCCGATCTGGTCAGCAGTGCCAGTGGACTGGCTCTGACTAAAGAAGATGTCGGTAAGGTCGGGGAGCGGGTCAATAACCTGGCTCGTGTCTACAATATTTCAGCCGGTTTTACCCGGGCGGATGATACCTTTCCCAAGCGAATCATTGATGAAACCATCAAAGAAGGTGGCTCCTCTGGCCAGCGAATTTCTCAGGAAGACTTGGATCTGATGCTTAACGAGTATTATGAAGCTCGAAACTGGGCTCAGGACGGAGTACCCAGCCAGCAAAAACTGGCCGAGCTTGACCTGCCGGAAGCTGCCGCTCTGCTTGAAGCTCGAGGTCTGTTATAAAATGATTGAAGCAGAAAATAAACAAGATGATTACCGTTGAAATTACCACCATCATGGATTTAAAAGCCCTGATGGGTGAAAAAAAAGACCAGACCATTGTCCTTCCTGAAGGTGCTGCTGTTGGAGATGCCCTGAATCAACTTTGCAATACCTATGGGCCAGTATTAAATAAGCGACTATTTGCTAACAGCGGAGCGCTTAATCCGGGTATTGCTGTTTTTGTAAATGGCTGTGTGATCGATGCCTTGGCTGGGCTTGAAAGTAGCTTGAAAAATGGTGATAGGGTATTGATTTTTCCGCCAGTGGGCGGAGGATGAGCAAAAAAGAGATCAGCATGCTGGTCTCTTTTTCTGTTGGTGCGTGATTAGAACCTTTGTAAAGGAGTAGAACTTTCTCAGAAGCCCCCTTTTTATATGAGAAATCATAACAATTAAGCTAAGCTTTTTCTCTCATTGCTGCTTAAATTATTCTGATAGGGTAAAATAATAGAGAATGTAATCAGAAAAATTGGTTATCCATGAGAAAATGAAAGGCAGAAAATGATGAAAAATGAAAATATTAAAAGCTTAAAGTATTTCTTAAAAGACGATATTCGCCAGCAAACCGATTTTCGCCACACCGATCAGAACATCGGCGTTCCAGCCCCACCGATTGAAAAACCATCTTTAGCAGACGCAAAGAAAATCGCCCTGACTGCGCCGGAAGCCTTAAAGATCGGGGACTTGTCCGTAAAAACCGCGATTTTACAGCGCGAATCGCGGCGTCGATTTAACAATCAGGCGATCTCTCTTGACGAATTGTCCTTTTTGCTGTGGTCGACCCAGGGGGTTCGCCAGTGGCGCCAGACAAATGCCCTGCGGACGGTTCCCTCGGCGGGAAATCGGCATGCCCTGGAAACCTATCTGGCCGTTTTTAATGTCGACGGCCTGGAACCGGGAATCTACCGCTATCTGCCGTCCCAGCATCAATTAGTGCTCGAATCAACACCGCCACAACTCAAAGCAAAGACGATTGAGGCGGCCTTAAATCAGCAGTTTGCCGGATCAGGGGCGGTTACCTTTATCTGGACAGCGATTCCCTATCGGATGGAATGGCGCTATGGACAGGCCTCCTACAAGGTCATTGCGCTAGATGCCGGACATGTCTGCCAAAACCTTTATCTGGCGTGCCAAGCCATCGGAGCGGGAACCTGTGCCATTGCCGCTTACGATCAACCAGCAGCCGATCAGCTGCTTAATATCGATGGCGACGATGAGTTTGTCATTTATATGGCACCAGTTGGGAAAGTGTGACGCTGGTATGTGATCAGAGAATCCGCTTATTATTTTTTGATTAGCGAGATAGTCTGTGGTAATATGGGTAATAGTTTTAATACACAAAAACGCGGGACAAATTTATTCTGGAGGCAGAGAATAAAAAGACTATTGTCACTGTTTCTGGTTGTCAGTCTATTAGTGCTGTCAACCCCTGTCGTATAGGGCGGAGAACCCCGTCCATGAGCCGATCACCGCCGAATTAATCGTAATGGTAGACCATAACCCGGAGCTGCAAGCCTTGTTGATCAAATCGATTGACCAGGCCAAAACCGTTAATCCGGACAAAAATTCCAATCCGGCACAGTCGCTGGGTGAGTTTTATGACTATATTGACTGGGCTTCTAAAGCACTGCCCTGGACGATCCTACCCAATGTGGGCACGGAATATCCGGCGCTCTACGATCAAATTGATCAAAGCCTGTTTAAGATAGCGTAGCTTGGTAAAAAAACAGCAGCTGTTTTGCCAGCAAAAAAACAGTATGATTAAGGATAATGTTCGCAAATGAGACAAAGCCGTCCTTCCCTTTCGGGAGGAACGGCTTTGTTTTGGTGTGGCCTACATTTTAAAAATTGGTCCCTTGATCTCAAGTTGAGCCGCATTGGCGAGCCGCTCAATGCCCTCCATGGCAATACTGACAGTGCTTTCGACATGGATAAAATCGGTGGCGCTATAGTCGTAAAGAATATTAGCCTGAGCAGGAAATTCATCGTCGCCATCCCAGAAATGAAATTTGAGGGGGATGCAGTCGAAGGCATTAAGCAGACCGCCAGCATCCGAGTGAGACAGGGTCGAACCGCCCAGCGCTTGGTAGGCCTTGGTTAACTTTTCAGTTTGTCCCGAGAAGGTCAGGGCAAAGGGAATCAGGACATGATTCTCAAAGGCTCTGGTAAAGGGCGAGGCACCGCTTAGCTCTCTAAAGGGAACCCATTTATCGAGTAACCGAGCCTGGGGTGAAACAAATCCCAATAGGGTATAAATATTCAATTGGCTGATGATCTCGGCCGGCTGAAGATCTTCGAGGCTGACGATTTTTCCGGTTTCGCTATGAATCCCAAAATTGCGATCGAACAGTTTCAAGGTCAGATAGTCGGCTTCCCGTTTGATTTCTGGCAGTTTTTCTAGCAGCTGCTGTTTGTCCATTTCCAGAAATTTGAGCCGCCAGTTTTCGCAGGCTTTCAAGTAATTATTGGTCGTATCATTCAACATATGTGCTCCTTTTAAATTTAAGTTTGGCACTCAGGCTTTTTTGATTTATTAGAGATACCCGCTTCAGTTTAACAGGCCAGAGCGATTAACTCAACCAAATTTTGTAACTAAGAATGAAAATTTTGCAACTAAGAATGAAAATTCGAAGTATTTCAGTTAAGCTTGATCGCAGCATGGAAACAAGCTAGAAACCGGATCACCGAACTAGAAGAACTGTTTAGTTACCGGCTAGCCCGCCCCAGCAGATTTTAAAATAAGAACTTCAGTTATTTCACTGCAAAAACATCGTGCTACCCTTGTTTTAGAGATTTGAATAGGGTACAATAACATCAAACTTATTTCTGATTAAACAAAAGGAGTTTTACCTTGATTGATAAAGCCATTAACAAAGATACGAAAAAAACAATGCTCTATACCCTGGGACTATTCCTGATTCTCAGCCTGGTGTTTTTTCTGATTACACTGGTGATCCAGATTAATGCGGACACGGTTCTAAAAAATGAAATCATGAGCCAGGAACAACTGCTGGTCGATGTCGAAAAAACGATCGTCGCCAATAAGGTCAATCGCCTGACGACCGATCTCTTATACCTTACCGATATCTTAGCAATGGGGGACAGCGGTCGGGGCGACTATTCCGATGTTGAGGATCATTGGCTGGCCTTTGCCAACCGGAAAATGATTTATGATCAGATCCGCTTTATTAATGGGGATGGCGATGAAGTGATCCGGGTCAATTATAGCGATACCGGTGCCACCCTGACAGATAGTGACGATCTTCAGAACAAGGCCGATCGCTATTATTTTACTGAGGCAATTGGTCTTGACGATGACCAGATTTATATTTCCAAACTGGATTTAAATATGGAAAACAATCAGATCGAGCAGCCCATTAAACCGACGATCCGGCTGGCTACCACCTATTATGGAGCCCGCGGCCAGTTGCAGGGAATCGTGGTACTGAATTATTCGGCCGATGATATGCTGCGTGAAGTGGAAAAAATTGCCTCCACCAGCCAGGGTGAAATTTTTATGCTCAATTCCGATGGCGATTGGCTTTACAACAGCCAAGACACCAGTAAAGCCTGGTCATTCATGGACGATAAGCGGCGGGATGAGAGCTTTAAAAATGACTTTCCTAATGTCTGGCAGACCATCCAGTCGGAAGCAAGCGGCGCCCAGATAGTTGACACCGGCGTCTTTAATTATACGAAAATTTTGACTGCTGATAAATTTGCCCTCGATAGCGACCATTCGCTGGCGCTGGGCTTAGAGGATTGGACGATTGTTTCTTATATTCCGCCGGATACTGATGATGGAAAACTGCTAACAGGCAACCTGTTTGATGCCGTGCTGCTGGTGCTTAAAAATAATCTGATAGCCTATTTTCTGATCTTGATGCTGTCTTTGTTTTTGGGGGCGTTATTGACTGTCAATAAGGTTAAGAACGATGAAATTAAACATTTTTCTGAGTATGATGCGATGACCGGAGTCTATAATCGCCGCACCGGCTTTGAGAAACTGACTCAGTTATACAAAAACAGCGAGAAAAACAATGGTGAAAACTCAGTCTGCTTTATCGATATCAACGGTTTGAAAGACGTCAACGACTATCTCGGCCATGATGTCGGGGATGAGCTGATCGTAACCATCACCAACAGTATCAAGGATAAAATCCGCGAAAATGATTTTGTCGCCAGACTGGGCGGGGATGAGTTTCTGATCATCTTTGAAGGTCTCGATGAAAACGGCGCCGAAGCCGTCTGGCAACGGATTGTAGCAGATTTTGAAGCGATCAATGAGACCGAAAAGCGGCGCTACCTGATCAGTGCCAGTCACGGGATTGAAAGCTTTAGCGGTACTTCCAATGAATACATTGACACCATCATCAACCATGCCGATGAAAAAATGTATCGCGAGAAGAAAATTATTAAAAAGAATTTAAAAATAATCCGGGAATATCAACCCGATGACGAAAACGATCCAGTGCAATAGCATGAGAACTTTTCCCTCAGCAGCAAATGGGATAGAAAAAGTGCTGGCACTCATCGCGGTTTAAAATGTTTGAAAGAAACCTTAGAAGTTTGAACTGGTAAAGGTTTTCAGTTGAATTATGGCTATTTTTGACAAAGTTCCTGTGTTATACTGAGTTGAAAACTTTGAATAAATACAGGAGGGTAAAAAATGGGTAAAATTAGTATAGTAACAAGCAACAATGCGCGTGACTTCCACCGCAAGCTCAGTGAAGCGTTTGAAAGAGGCGGTAAACTGGTTGGCGGAATTAAGTCGATCCCCAAGGGTGATGAATCTCGGATGGATTGTGAATACGACTATGTTACCTTTGTAAGCTATGAACAGGCAAGCTGATTCGTGTGTGTGAATCATCAATAATCGCGTCATCACGCAAGACGAGTCCCCAACTTCATGTTGGGGACTCGTTTTTGGGTAAATCCGCTTGACCGCTATGATGATAAATTGGGGTTTGCCGTGGCTTAGCAACTGCTTAGGGTCTTATTGATATTTTGACTCCAGCGCTTCCAGGATATTTAGATAGTAAGCCGGAATCCCCTGTTGGTCGGCTTCGGCTTCAAAGACATCGGTTTGAGCGTTGATCTGAGCCAGGATTTCCGGAGCCAGCTGCTTTTTCGCAAAGGGATAGACGACCGTATCTTCCTTGGCGATATGGCGAGCCAGATGGTTGGCATAACCAATCGCATTGGCAATCACATCCAGGCGGCTTTCATCATCGCCGTCCTGTACCCGGAGCAAGGCGGCTTTTAATTCCGCAATAAACAAACGGCCCCAATCGTGTTCGACCAGCATCCCGTGTGAAATCAGATTGGTGCCCATCTTCCCCAGGTGATCGACCATTTCTTTAAAGAGAAACTTTTCTTCTTTGCCATGATGATGGACATCGGCATAATTAGCGATAAAGTCAATCATCTGGTCAAAGTCATCGTAATTGATGGGGTCACCTTTCATCACCTGAGCGCTGGCGGCTCGGACTACGCCCAGCATCCGGATAATATTAGTGTGTTCATAGACCATTAATTCAATACTGTTCATTAACTTTCCCTCCTAATGACACTGGTGACAGCATCAGTTTTTTCATAGACTAAGCCGGTGTTTTCCAGAACACCCCGAATCAGGGCTTCTCGCAGGGCATAATAGACGGCAATGTCGCCGCCGACTTCGTTCCAGGTCTTGCTGTGGACACAGCTGTTGCGCTGCCAGATCACTTGTTCATCGCTTTCTGCGATCAGGGCATTGGCGTGATCACAGGGCATCCCATCCAACAGACTGTCGCTGATCAGCTTATAGGCCGCGGCGGCGGTCAGATTGGCCTGGGATAGTGATCGTCCGGTGGCGCTAAAAATTGCTTCGATCAGTTGGTAGTTGTCGGGGTCTTGCTTTAGCAGTGCGGTTACACTATCAGCCAGCTTATATTCTGACCGGGTGACATTAATCTGGAGCCAGCCGTGAATGTTGCCTTCATCGATGACGGCTTCTAAGGGTCGGGTTTCAGAAATGCCATAGCGTTGGTCCAGCTCGTCCTGGTGCTGTGATGCCGCTTCTCCATATAATGCGATGATGTCGGCGATCATTTCCTCTTGTATCTGAATTTTGTTATAGACCCAAAAATGAATCGGTCCTAAAAATTTGCTCATATTCGTCCTCCTGAGATTGCGACTTTTTTTATCGCCGCTGTTTTGATTTGATAAGTTCATTATAACCGCTTTTTTGCAAATAATTGTAGCTGTAGCTACAAAATATAAGAATATTTGTGGTATACTAAGCTCAAGTTAAAAATAAATTATTGTTTTCACAATAAATCTCAGGAGGTTTTACCATGCAAAAAGTAACGAAAGATATGAAAATTGGTGAGTTGTTAAGAATAGATGGTGGTTTTGCGCCGATCTTATTAGAAATCGGGATGCATTGTCTCGGTTGCCCCTCTTCACAAATGGAAACCATCGAGGAAGCCTGCCAGGTGCACAGTACCAGTGCCGATGCCCTGATTGACAAACTCAATGCCCATCTGGCTTCGCTGTAAGCCGGGGAGAAGGTAGACAGAAACGACATCGTACCAATATCAATGACCAAGGGGTCAGACCCTTGTTAAGCTGTTGTCCGCTCCAATGCGGAGGGTCTGACCCCTCGGTCACAACATGATGTAACAATTGTCGGTACGGGGCTAGTAGTTTTATTACAGTTTTGAGCGCCCGCTTAGCAGGCGTTTTTTTTATTTTGAACCTTTACGGAATAAACGGGCTGTCGTATAATAAGGCAAAACCGACAGCGGATCGGGTCGCGCGTTTATTTATAGAAGAAAGTAGGGATGGCGATGGAGAAATTTTATGGGATACTTGAAAAAAGTCCCTTGTTTGATAATATTAAAGCCGATGAATATACAACTTTGATGACCTGCATCAATGGCAATATCCGGAAATTCAGCAGTGATGACTATGTTTTTCTGGCTGGCAGCCAAATCAGCTTTGTCGGGATCGTACTTACTGGTGCGGTTGAAATTATCAAAGAAAACCCCGCCGGCACCAGACTGATTATGGATGTTTTAGGGCCGGCCAATATTTTTGGGGAGGGGATAGTCTGTACCAAAGCCAGAATCGCGCCGGTGAGTGTTCGTGTCAAAGAAGAATCCCAGATTCTATTGATTCCCTTTGAACGGATCATCAGAACCTGTGGCAACGCCTGTAATTTTCACTTTCAGCTGATCCAGAATATGATGATGCTGTTGGGTGAAAAAAACTTCCGGATGAATTCTAAAATTGAACTGCTGATGTTAAAAGGGATGCGCGAAAAGCTGGCCACCTATCTGATTCAGGAGTCCCAGACAAACAAGAGCCGCAGCTTTGATATTGTCCTCAACCGCAACGAGTTGGCCGAATACCTGAATGTTTCCCGCACTGCCATGAGCCGGGAGTTGGGTCGGATGAAGGACGAGGGGCTGCTGGATTACTACCAGAATTCTTTTAGAATCCTCGATCTGGATAAACTAAAGGATTGCCTGATGATCTGACCGGCAAGTCTGTTTTTCTTAATAACAGATGATAGCGAATTAATGTACTTGATGGAGGTAACCGTTGTCGCCAACAGCGATAAAGCGGCGGTGTTTGAATTAGCGGTTTATCTGGCAATGATACTCTCCCCGGAAACGAGTTTGCATAGATATCCTGATAATCCGGTTGGCTGAAGTTGCTAAGGGTTGAGGTATCCATCGGTAAACCAATTCCATTGTTGGCAGCTAAAAATTTAAAGTCGTTTCTTTAAAAATTACAGATACCATTGTGGTCGTTTGTTATCACTCGCTTTTCGGCTTCATATTTGGTATAGTAATAGGATAATAATTAAGACAGCCAGAAAAAGAAAAAGCACTAGAGATTTGAAATCGTTTACGAGAAGTGAGGTTAAATTATGAAAAAAAGGTTATTAAGTTATCTTGTCATGTTGCTTGGCCTGGGTCTGTTTGCCGGAATACTCCCGTCGGGGGTCATCGCGGCTACTGCTCCTAGTGTCAGTTATCGCACTCATGTCCAGAATGATGGTTGGCAGGATTTTGTTGCTGATGGTGTCATGAGCGGAACCTCTGGCCGGAGCCTGCGGTTGGAGGGCATTGAAGTGAAGGTGGAGGCCTCGGACTATGATCTGGGGATCACCTATCAAACCCATATTCAAAATATCGGTTGGGAAGCTGAGACCGACCGCGGTTGGAAAAGTAACGGTGCCATGAGCGGCACCGAAGGACTGAGTTACCGGTTAGAAGCGATCCAAATTAATTTAACCGGGGCTGATGCCGCGGGCTTTGATGTCTATTACCAGGTTCACGCTCAGAACATGGGCTGGTTGAGCTGGGCTAAAAATGGAGAAAGTTCGGGAACGGCTGGTTATTCTTATCGGTTGGAGGGCATCCATATTGTCATCGTACCTAAGGGCGGAAATCCACCGGGGGGAACCGTGGATCAGAATAAGCCCTTTATTGAGCGAAAAGCGGTGCCGGGAAATCTGATGACGCAGACCACTAGCAGCGATTTTAATGATAACGCGATGGGACTGGATCGGGTTGTGATTACGGGAAATGCCGACGATGGAGCAATTATGTTGCAATCCGGTCACCAATCGGGAGTCTATACCTCGAACGTCTTTAATACCAGCCCCTTTACCAAAGCGGTGCTGTCCTGGAGTACGGATACTCCGGCTGGAACTCTGATTCAAGTGGAGGCTCGAGTCTGTGAAAGTGATGGCAGCGGTCAAGCCAACGAAAACTGGTCTGACTGGCTCTCCTTTGGTCAGTGGGGAACCACCATCAAACGGGCTTCCGGGATCGGCAATACTGATAGCCCCCTGGCAAAAATTGATGTCGATACACTGGTGGTCAAAAATGGCAAAACCGCCAATAAAATCCAGTATCGGGTGATCTTGCATTCCGGCGCCACCGGAGTGACACCGACGGTGCGACTCATTGCTGTGGCGCTCCGAAATGCCAATCCTGGTCAGGGGATTAGCAAGGTTTTCACCGATAATCCTGATTTATCAAATTTGCCGGTTCTTAATGTGCCGCAGCTATCACAGATGGTTCGCGAGCCGTCAATCGCCGATTCGATCTGCAGTCCGACCAGCGTGGCGATGATCTTAAACTATTACGGCACTCCGGTTCAGCCGGAAGCCGCCGCCTGGGGATCCTATGATTATGGCTATCAAGATTTCGGTAACTGGCCCTTTAATACCGCCTATGCCGCAAGCTTTGGCTATCACGCTTATGTCGATTATTCAACCATTGAGGGGCTGAAGCGGGAAATCGCTGGCGGACATCCGGTGGTGGTAGCAGTAGCCTATAAAAACAGCGCCGGGGTTAGCGGAAATTTACCGGTTGTTAATGGGGCACCGATTCGGTCAACCTATGGTCACCTGATTGTCGTTTGCGGTTTTACTCAGGAAAACGGCACGGATTATATCATCATCAATGATCCGGCCGCCGCCAGCAATGGCGGGGTTCGGGTCCGCTATCGACTCGATCAGTTTGCCGCCGCCTGGGCAGAGTCCGGCAATATTGCCTATATTATTCATTAAAACCAGAAAATTTATAAACCACCTAAAAAAGAACCTGATTTTCCAGGTTCTTTGAGGTTATCGTTAAACTACCGTACCGACCAATTATTAATCTGTTGTTCGCCGCGGAATCGGACAGGCGATGCCGTGTCCGCTCCGATGCGGAGGGTCTGACCCCTCGGTCACAACATGATGTAACAATTGTCGGTACTGGGTTATCATAATTTACAGTCTGAAAGAACCTGATTTTCAGGTTCTTTTATAATTTACAGAAAATTTTCAAATCCATGCAGGAGCACCCAATAATCAGGCTTTGATGGCCCAGCGCAATTTGGCTGACCGGGCGCGGCCATTGGCATGGCATTCTTCGGCTGAAGGCTTAAGTGGGCCGGGAGCCACCTCAATGTAGACGCCTTCCCGAAAGAGCCGCTGAAAAGATTTTTTAACCAGTCGGTCTTCGCCAGAATGAAAAGACAGGATCGCAACCCGGCCGCCGGGAGCCAGTACATCCGGCAGTTTTTCAAGAAATTCATACAAGACTTCAAATTCGTCATTGACATCGATCCGCAAGGCCTGAAAGCAGCGTTGACAGGTTTTTTTAAGGGCTTCCTTACTGTTGCTGCCGGGGATTTTCTTGAGGGCGGCATTGATAATCTCCTGGAGCTGGGTGGTGGTGGCAATCTCAAGACCCTTGTTTCGGTGGTCGACAATGACCTTGGCGATGGCTGCGGCATTGGGCTCATCGGCGTTTTCAATAAACATCCCTTCCAGCTCATCCTGGGAAATGGTTTTTAACCGCTGGGCCGCCGAGATGCCTCTTTCGGGATTCAGGCGCAGGTCTAAGGGGCCTTCAAACTTAAAGGAAAAGCCGCGCTCGGGATTATCAATCTGCATCGAAGATACCCCCAAATCGGCCAGTACAAAATCCAGGGGTCCGGATTCGCGGGCAAGCTCATCGATCTGGGAAAAATTGAGGTGACGGATGGTTAGAATTTCTGGTCCAAACCCAGCCTGAGCAAGACGCGCCGCTGTGCGGGGCAGCTCGATGGCATCAACATCGGTGGCGTAGAGGTGACCCTGACCCGCCAAGCATTTAAGCATCGCCTGGCTGTGGCCACCAAAGCCGAGGGTCGCATCCAATCCCGTTTGCCCTGGTTTAATCGCCAGGAATTCGAGGATTTCATCAACGCAAATGGAACGGTGCATACCGGCTGGGGTGCTGCCTTTTTGGATTACTTTTTCGACTGTATCGGCATATTTTTCTGGCTGCAATTCCTTATACTTATCTTTGTAGGCTTTGGGGTGGGTGCCTTTGTAGCGGGGTCGTCGCTGGTGCTTGGGTTCCTGATTATCCATTGGGCAAGCTCCGCGATTTAACATTTGGGAACATAAAATTAAGAATTAATCGTGGTGCCGCATATCTATTTAATGCTGTGCTCATGCTTATATCCGCCTTTTTTAAAATTTGTACGCTCTTTCATTCCTATGATACCAAATACCATTTATAAAAGCAAACCAGAAGGGACTGAGATCGGCAACAAATTCTTTGAGATTCAGGTTTAATATGATAAAGTAGAGTATTGTGATGCTTAGATTTTAGGGATCGCTCCAAGCGCTTGGAAACATCAAAAAATGAGCAAGGCTGTTCATAGCGTTACTTGTTCAGGAATGCATCAAGAGTAAAAAGAGTAAAAAGATTAAAGGAGTAGACGCGAATGAATAATGAAAACACCAAAAAAACGGCCCCATCGATTGATGCCTGGTTAAAAGAAGCAAAAAATGATCCCGAGGCTTTGCAGGAAGGCATGTATCTGGTTCATAACGGTACCGTCCGCCAAACCCCCAAAGCCAAGGTGCGAGAGGGTGTCGATGATGGGTCGTTGGTTACCGGGATGGCATTCTTTTATGATGCCAGCAAGGTGGCGACGGCGATCGAAGCGACCAAAAAAATGGACGGCATTTTCCACGTCCGGGTCTGGCTCAATGAAGGCCAGTTAGACCTGGGCGACGATATTATGCTTGTCCTCATCGGTGGTGATATTCGCCCCCATGTGATTGATGCCCTACAGTTTTTGGTGGAAACCATCAAAACCACCTGTGTCACTGAGATTGAGCAGAAGTCACAAGTTTGAGAATAATGAACAGACGCTAGCCCTTCAATGGAACAATGAAAGAGTACCAGTTTTGTCGCTAAATAAAATTTCGTGACAAAATAAGCCATAACAAAAAGCCAGCTGAAAGCTGGCTTTTTGTTTTAAATCATAGGATCATTAATTAATTGAAGCGGCTTTAACCTGCTCAAACTCATCCTGGATTTCCTGGGATGGTTCTTTGGTCAGTAGTGAAACGACCACAATAAAGGCGCAAGATACTAAGAAGGCGGGTAGTAGTTCGTAAATTCCGAAAACGCCGCCGATTGGCTTGATGAACAGTCGCCAGATAAAGACCATCCCAGCGCCGCCAAGCATTCCGGCAATGGCGCCTTCGCGGTTGGTTCGTTTCCAGAACAGCGAGAAGATCATCAGCGGACCAAAGGTAGCTCCAAAACCGGCCCAGGCAAAGGATACAATATTAAAGATGACGCTGGTTTCATCAAGTGCCAGCAGCACCCCGATGATCGAAATGACAATCAGGGTAATATGGGAAACCCGCATGATTTCTTTATCGGTGGCATCTTTTTTGAGAATGCCCTCATAAATATTCTTAGAAAAAGCAGATGCGGCAATTAGCAGGTAGGAGTCGGATGAACTCATCGTTGCTGCCAGGATCCCAGCCATGACAAAGCCAGCAATGAGTGGTGGTAGCAGATTGGTTGACATCACGATAAAGATACTTTCCGCTCCGCTTGGGGTCAGTAGTTCTGTCGGGAATAAAACCCGGCCGATCAGACCGATAAAAACGGCTGCAAACAGCGAAATCACACACCAGGTGGTAGCAATTCGGCGAGCCTTTGGTATTTCGGCGGCATCGCGGATGGCAATAAATCGCAGCAATACCTGGGGAACACCAAAGTAGCCAAGACCCCAGGACATCGTCGAGATGATCGTTAAAAAGGTGTAAGGCAGGGCTGCTCCAAAAACCGGATTACCGGCCAAGACCTGTTGGGCGCCGTCGACCACGGTGGGATTGGCAATGCCAAAGAAATCAAAGAAACCGGGAATTCGCTGAATGTTTTCGCTGATCGCATTAATGCCGCCGGCAGCGGTTGTACCCATCACCAGTACCAGCACCAGAGCAATGATCATGATGACCCCCTGCATAAAGTCTGAAACACTTTCAGCCAGGAAGCCACCTAATAAGGTATATAAAATAACAAAACAGGCACCGGCGATCATCACAACCTGGTATTGAATGCCGAAAAGCGAATTAAACAGCTTACCCACGGTTACAAAGCAGCTGGCCGCGTAAACCGTAAAGAAAACCAGAATAAACAAGGAAGCAATCAGCATGATGACCTTCTTGTTTTCTTTAAAGCGATTACTAAAATACTCCGGAATGGTGATCGCATCACCAGCAATAGCGGAATAGTTTCGTAATCGTTTGGCAGTAATCTTCCAGTTTAGATAGGTGCCGATTGCCAGACCTAAAGCAGTCCAGAAGGCATCGCTCCAGCCAAACCAGTAGGCTACACCGGGTAAACCCATCAAAAGCCACCCGCTCATATCAGATGCTTCTGCACTCATTGCCGCAACCCAGGGTCCCAGGGTACGACCGCCGATAAAATAATTGTCACTGTTTTCGTTGGCGATCTTTAAAAAATAGACGCCAATACCGAGTATCGCCGAGATGTAAATGATCATGGCGATCAGTATTTGGATGTTATCAGTACTCATTCTTTTCCTCCTCAAACAAAATTCATTGTATTATAGCATAGATTGAATTTTTATACAAAGAAATGGGTGAAAAATGGACAAAAAATACCGCTGCGATATGTCTAATGGCTTTCGAGTAGCATTTGAATGGGGATGATAAATTGCTCTTTTGGCTAATTTATAAATAGCTACCATGTCAATAGCTGACGATTCTTGAATTCTGAAAAAAAAACTGGCACACAAGTTGCCACATCTTGAAATATTTGGGTATAAAAGATACAATGTTTTTAATAAATTTAAAAGAAAGAAACAGTTTGTTCAATTGGCACCGTTAGAATACGCGTAAAGCCGGCACCTCTGGTCTTGGTGGGAGCCGTGTAAATTGAGTAACGTTTAGAATTCTAGGATTGGTCAGCAGGGGCGATGAAAAAAGAGAAAATCACCATAATCGAAGAACAAGCAAGAAGCATATTTAACCAGGAATACCAGATTATAAAGATCTTGGGCAATGGTGGAATGGGTTGTGTTTTTCATGTGCAAAGTAATGGCCTGGAAAAAGCCGACTTTGCCTTGAAAGTACTGGATAAGGAAGCCTATACCGACAATCAATTGGATTTTATGCGCGAGGCAGATGTGATGATAGGCCTTGATCACCCCGGGATTCCTAAAATCATCGCAGTCACTGAGGATCAGGACTATGTCTATATGGTTCAGGAATATATCCGAGGAGAACCGCTCAGTCTGGTTATCCGAAAGTGCGGTAAAATTAGGGAAGAGTATCTGCGAATCTGGATGGAGAGCATGGCCGAAACCCTGGACTATCTGCATCGGCAGGGGCTGATTCATCGCGATATCAAACCGGATAATATGATGCTGACCGATAATTGTGAAATAAAAATCATCGATTTTGGGCTGGCTCGTAAAAAAGAGCAGATTGACCAGGCCGATAAAAAAGTCTTTGGAACGCTGTCCTTCACCGCTCCGGAGCGGTTTACTAAGAAGGTGGGGACGGCGCAAACCGATATTTATGGCTTCGGAGCGACCATGTATTATGTCACCACAGGTAAAAAACCCGAAAATATGAAAACCAGTCCCCAGGAAAGTTTTGCGATGATGGAGAAAAAATTAGCTAAAATCGTTCCACCGGAGATCACTCAGATCCTGACCAAATCGATTGCGGTTAAGCCCCATCAGCGTTACAAGAGTTTTGTTGAAATTCTAAGCGATCTCAATCATGACCAGCAGACGAAAGCTGAGCGAATTCAAGAGCGTCAGGTACAAGCCATCAATGTGTTGTTAATCTGGGCAACCCTTTTTATAATGGGGTTAATAACAGCCTATTAACTGTGAAGAGAAGGTATGGAAGAAGCGATGAGTAAAAAAATTAAGGACAATATAAAAAGTGATTTGGTGCTGATGTATGACGGCAAGATTTATGAATTGCAGGTAAGCCCGTTTATTTTGGGGCGGGATCCTAATTCAAGTGATTTTCATATCAACAATAAAAGAGTCAGTCGAAATCATGGTCAATTAACTCTAACGGATGGCAGTTGGTATCTGGAGGATCTCCATTCTAGTGCCGGGACGATTCTTAATGGGGTCAAGATTGAGCCTTCAAGAAAATATCAGATCGTCGCGGGCGATCGGCTGGAATTGTCCGAGGTGATTCTGGATGTATTGCCCGTCAATAATCAATCGACAGGCTCAGCAAATGCCGCAGATCCTCAAAAAAGTCAAGAACCGGTAGAAATTAAGACGGAAAAACAAATGAAGCGGATTCAGGGAAACCGCAGTTTTAAAAATCATCGGAGTGGTGACGGAGCCGGTTCTATTGGGGTTTTGAAAAAGGATGACGAAGTCCGGGAGTTGAATCATTTCAAGTCAACCCTGAGGCAGTTTATAAATGAGAATGACCTCGATCATAAGGCGATCAGCCGCTTAAAAAAAATCATTGAGCTGGCTCAGCGCTTGCCGGGAGAAGAAGCGGGTTTTAAAAATATCGTTCAGGACTTTTTCGACGAGGAAAATAAAAAAACGCTAGCTTTTGAACCAACCGTGAAATCAGCTTCACATAAAAAAGCATCTGGGGTCAAAGACAAGCCGCATCAAAATCAGGAATTAGCGGCCGATGGCGGGGTTCACAATGGGCCTGGAAAATTACCGGTGTTTCATCCGGTTAAGGTTGAAGGTGACTGGCTTGAAATAGTCGTTTCAAAAATACCATTCACCATTGGCAGAGGCCCCGATAATGTTGATTTTGTTTTGCGGGCAACCGGCATCAGCCGATCTCATTGTCTGGTTAGCTACCATGATGGTTGCTACCACATTGCAGATCTTGGTTCCACCAATGGCATCTTATTGAATAAAAAACAATTGAAGCCGAATGATAATTATGTCATAAAAAATGGCGATAGCGTTAGTTTTGGCGTCAACCAATTTTATCTCGAAATTCGATAAACGTTTAAAAGTAGAAATCAGCTTTTGCTGAGCACTTTTGCATGAAATAAAGGTTTGAAAGGGGT
>JAHIQT010000081.1 GCA_018903255.1 Bacillota bacterium
CCATTCGCGGCCGGAGTATGTGTTGTTATTGGAGCGATCATTGCAGCAGCTGCTGTTCCTGCGATCACAACCTTATTATTGGGATTCATGTGGGGCTTTTTTTTATCCAGCCCGGCGATGATTCTCAACGATTATTTTGACATCGAAGTAGACCGGATAAACTCACCGGACAGACCATTGCCATCGGGATTGATTAAGCCGTCTGCCGCTATTATTTTAGCCATTATGACAACACTTGTTGGGATAGCGGTGTCGCTGTTAATTGGCAAAATGGCGCTGCTGCTTTATCTCATTTTTTGGATAGTCGGTTTTTTATATAATTGGAAGCTAAAAGAATGGGGACTAATCGGCAACTTACTGGTCTGTTCATCGGTGGCCGTTACCTTTATTCTGGGTGGAATCGCAGTTGGTCAACCATCGAATAAAACGGTTTGGATACTGAGTCTAATGGTCTTCTTTTTTGACCTCGGAGCAGAGATTGCGGCGGATGCCATGGATATTGATGGTGATAAAAAGCGAAATGTTAAGTCGGTGGCGATCCTTCTGGGAAAAAATAATGCCCTGAAAATTTCGGCGCTATTATTTACGGTAATGATCGTGATCAGTCTGGCACCTGTTTTTTTGAGTTTATTAGGGATGACCTACCTGATCATCATTTTGATCACCGATCTGTTGATCGGCTTCTTTCTGATCAGACTGCTCAAAAGCCAAACCCCAACCACCGGGCGCGCAGCCATACGTGGTATGTATCTCAGTGGCTTAATGGGGATGTTGGCAATTATTATCAGTCAACTCTTTATTTAGGAAATTGCTGGCATATTCTTACTCCGATACGAGTAAATGATAAAGCTCTGGTTATTTGATTAACTGTCGTGGAGTTTGAAAATTAGCAATTATTCAATAGCTATTAAATAACGGGAGGTATTTATGGAAAGTAACCTAATCGCACCCTGCGGGATGAATTGCAGCTTGTGTGTTGCCTATCAAATGAAAAAAGGTGATTTAAAAAAGCAGGGATTTAATCGAAAATATTGTTCCGGTTGTATTCCCAGAGGAGAAAACTGCACCCATATGGGTGATCAGTGTGAGTTGCTCAAAAATGGGCGGGTTCGTTTTTGTTATGAATGCAGTGATTTTCCCTGCAAGCGCTTAAAGGGACTAGATAAGCGTTATCGGACTAAATATCATATGAGTATGATCAAAAACCTGCAAGCACTCCAGAAAAATGGGATGACAGCTTTTCTGGAAAGTGAAAAAAAACGGTGGGCATGTCCCAAATGTGGCGAGCCCATTTGCTGTCATTACGGCCTTTGTCTGCATTGTGATCTTGAGATTTTGCGAAAAAATAAGCGATACCGCTGGAATGAGCAAGACCTCTAGACTAGCCGGAGTATAAAAAAACACCGGGAACATTGCCAGACAGAGGATATGGATCGAAGTGGGTAAGTCAAAGAATAGGAAAAGGGCATTATGGTTACAAACGAATTGGTCAGCAAAGCGATTGAGTATATTGTTGAAAACCTGAATGAGGAAATCTCAATCGAAGATGTGGCGGATTATTGTCATCTTTCCAAGTTTTATTTTTGTAGAGTTTTTAAGGCCGAAACAGGTGAAGGTGTCTATGCCTTTATCAAGCGTCTGAAAATGGAACAAAGCGCCATTGAAATGAAGCTTGGCAAGAATAAATCGATTACTGATATCGGGATGGACTATGGCTACAGTCCATCAAATTACAGCTCTGCCTTTAAAAAGCACCATCACCTGTCTCCGGCGCAGTTTCGTAAAGCCGTCAATAGCAGCTGTGCTCCCCATCCCTATGTTGTCGATCAGCTGGCAAGATTTCAATCCTATGAAGCTTACAACCAGAAGATAAAGATCTGCGAGCTGGAGGATTTTCGGGTTATTTATGAGCGGTATCTGGGAAATTACCTTGATTTGGGAGAGCAGTGGTTGATCTTTACGGCAAAACATCAGGCCTATCTCAGAACGGACACCCTTCTAATTGAACGTTTTTATGATGACCCTTCCATTACCAAGGTTGGCCAATGTTTGTATGACCTTTGTATGACCGTTGATGGGAACTTACAGCTTGAGAATATCACCACCATTGAGGGCGGAAAATTCGCCGTTTATCGCTTTGATGGGTTGATCAAAGATATCTATGAAAGCCTTCAGGGCATTTTTAATATCTGGCTGCCAAACAGCGGTTATGAAATGGATGAACGCTATGGACTTGATATTTATCGCAAGATTGACAGAGAAAACAGTCAAGTCATCATGGATTTATGTATTCCCGTTAAATAGCGCAAGAATTCAGAAGTAATGACGCAGACTTTCTTTTATAATGATACTGTCAACAAGGCAGTGATCGGTTTGAAAGAAGTCTGTTTTTAAATTTTTTGATAATCATTTGAAAATCTTAAATAGAAAAGTTGCAGCAATCAATTAAACCGGATCGATACATCAATTAAACAAAAGCGGAGGATGTTAATATGTTTGATATCAGAAAAATTCAGGAACAGGTCATTTACCAGGCGGTCAAAGATAAAAGCAATGAAGATGTCGCCAAAGCAATCGTTTTTGGCCAAGATGATGCGAAAACTGAGGATAACCCGACATGGGTCAAAGCGACAATGAAAAGGCTGGAAAACCAATTTGATCAAGCTACCGTTTTGCAGATCAGAAGAAACTGTCAGTGCGGCTAC
>JAHIQT010000082.1 GCA_018903255.1 Bacillota bacterium
CTAATAAAACGGTTTGGGATTGAATTCTTTTAAAAAAAGTGTTAGACTATAGTCAAAATACGAAAAGGAGAAAAGAGGATGCGTAATTTATCTTGCTAAGAAACAAGTGGAAAGTGCTGTCAAACCCAGAGGTTAAACCTCTTGTTTTGGTGCGCTTAAGCAAGAAAATTACGAGAAAAGCACTGCCTCTTTAACACCATCAACTCCTTCGACAGGGATTTTTTGTGTTGTCCATCATTGAGCCGCAGGATAATTTTCTTGCGGTTTTTTACTTGTCATAGCCTCATCATCGGGCTTGACAGCGGAGGTATAATGATGTCACAAATTTCCATATCACATTTAAGCTTTAACTATGAAAGCAGTTACGAAAATATTTTTGAAGATGTTTCCTTTACCATTGATACCAACTGGAAGCTGGGCTTCATCGGCCGCAATGGCCGGGGCAAAACCACCTTTCTAAAACTTCTGATGGGTCTTTATGACTATACCGGAATGATCGCCGCAGCGGTTGATTTAGAGTATTTCCCCTATGAAATCCGGAACCCTTCCTTGCTTAGCAGCGTCATTGTCAATACCATTTATGATGATTTCGAAACCTGGGAACTTCATCGGGAATTGTCACTGCTTAGTCTGGATCCGGAACTGCTGGGTCGCCCCTTTGAAACCCTGAGCCGGGGTGAACAAACCAAGGTATTACTGGCGGCCTTATTTTTAAAACCCCATCAATTTCTCTTAATTGATGAACCTACCAATCATCTGGATCTGGAAGGCCGTCAAATCGTCAGTGAGTATTTAAGTAAAAAGCAGGGTTTCATTCTGGTTTCCCACGACCGCACCTTCCTGGATAACTGTGTCGATCACGTCTTGTCAATTAATAAAATGAACATTGATGTCCAGCAAGGCAACTATTCCACCTGGCTCTTTAACAAACAGCGTCAGGATCAGTTTGAACTCAGTCAGAATAAGAAACTCAAACAGGAAATCGTTCAATTAAAAACCGCCGCTAAACGCACCGAAAATTGGTCCCATGCCGTTGAGAAGTCTAAAAACGGCCAACGGGTTGCGGGTCTTCGCCCTGATCGGGGCCACATCGGCCATCAGTCGGCCAAAATGATGAAACGATCCAAAACGCTGGAAAAACGCCAGCAAAAAAGTATTGCGTCAAAAGAAAAACTGCTTAAGAACATCGACTGGGCCGATCCGCTTCAAATCCGACCCATCTCATATAAAAAAGACCGGCTGATTTCGGCCAGTAACCTGTCCCTTTGCTATGGTGATCGACCAGTTTTTAAAGATTTAAGCTTTGAGATCAACCAGGGTGACCGCATTGCCATTGTCGGTCCGAACGGCTCGGGAAAATCCAGTCTGCTGAAGCTGCTGCTGGACGAACCCTTTCCTTTTTCCGGCAACCTGGACCGGGGCAGCCAGCTGCAGCTTTCGCATGTCCCTCAGGACACTCATTTTCTGACCGGGGATCTCCGTGATTATTCCCGCTGTGAAGAAATTGATGAAAGCCTGTTTAAAACCATTTTGCGAAAGCTGGGATTCAACCGCGAACAATTTGAAAAGGATATGGCCAGCTTCAGCGAGGGGCAAAAAAAGAAGGTTTATTTAGCTCGTAGCCTTTGTCAGTCGGCTCATTTGTATTTGTGGGACGAACCGCTAAACTATATTGACCTGCTCTCCCGGGTGCAGATTGAAGAACTTTTGCTTGAAACTCCCCCAACCATGATTTTTGTGGAGCACGACCGATCCTTTATCGATCATGTGGCGACAAAAATTATTAAGTTATAAAGGATCCAACGATAATAAGATTGATTTACAAAAGGAGCAACACCATGCATATACGACCAAAACCCTGGGCCCGCCCAGAACTTGAGGCCTGCGGATTTTTTCAGGCCTATCCCCCGGATCATCGCGGGCAATGGCAGCCGTTATTTAAAAAAAAGCAGCCCCTTCATATTGAATTGGGCTGCGGCAAAGGAACCTTTATTGCTGCCTTGGGCAGCCGCCATCCGGAGATTAACTATCTGGCCATTGATCTGATTGATGCGGTGCTGGGTTTGACCAAACGCAATATTGAATCGGCCTATGCTGACAAGCATCAAGCCATTGACAATGTCCTGATCATGTCCTGGGACATTGAACGTATTGACATGATCCTCGCTCCGAATGATGGTGTCGAGCGGATTTACATTAATTTCTGTAATCCCTGGCCGCGCCGCCGCTACCAGAAAAAACGTCTGACGCATAGCAAACAGCTGGAAAAATATAAGCAGCTCTTATCCAAAAACGGTGAAATTTATTTTAAAACCGACAATGATGAACTATTTAATGATTCCATCAAATACTTTGAAGCAGCCGGTTTTACCATCACAACCCTGATCCCCGATCTTCATACTGCCGACTACCCGGACAATATAAAAACCGAGCACGAAAACATGTTTGCCGAGCAGGGGATTAAGATTAAATTGCTAATTGCCAGGCTTTAACCAAAACTGCCGATGAAATCAAATGCTTCATCGGCAGTTTTTTTATTAATTGACCTTTTATTTAATTGCTCGGATCATAAACATCGGCCTTGAACGGTTCAGGCATTGTTTTTCTTCACAATAAACCTTTGGTGATACATCCAAATCCACCGTAATTTTACGGTAACCACTATCAATCAACACTGGAAAATCCCATTGTGGCCGAATAACCTGATTCATTGGCATTTGCCGACGATAAGCTTCTCCTTCTTCTTTTGATTTTCCATGATAATGCTCGGCTTTTTTTCCAAATGTTTTTTCATAATCCAAAACGTCCTGTTGGTATCGGACATTTTGTTCCTCATCAAAAAGATGATGGTTCCAGTTTGCATCAAAGGCGATCATTGTCCCGTCGGGCTTTAAAATTCGCAACCAATCCCGATAGGCGGCTTCCGGATCACTCAAAGTCCAGGTGACATTCCGGCTGATGATCAGATCAAAACTATCATCGTCAAATTTGGTGTGGTGACTATCCATCACATAAAATTCCGGATTAACCTGCCACCTTTCCGCATTCATTTTGGCATATTTTATCATTTCTTCGGTTGCATCAATGCCAGTGACCTGATGTCCTTCCTGGGCCATTAGAATCGAGAAAAAACCAGGCCCGCAGCCAACATCAAGAATTTTTAGACGTTGCTTTGGCTTATGTGAAGCAAAAATCAGTTTGACCCACTCGTCTCTTTGCGAACTGTTCAGTTCATTTCGAACTGCGTCACTATACCCTTTTGCAGCATCTGTCCAATTTTTTATAATCACATCTTGTAGTTCTTTTTCACTCATGCTTTCCTCCATATCGATGACAGGCTATTTCATGCCCCTCACCAATCTTTTTTAATTGTGGTCTACTCTCATTACAAATCCCTATTGCCAACTCGCAATAGGGGTAATATTGACAACCATTACTCTGTAATTCGTGATATTGGATTTGTTTTTTGACTATTCGTTCATCGCTTTGTTTAGAAAAAGTCGCTTCCAATAGATCCTGCGAATAAGGATGTTTCAGTTCGGTCATCAGATCAACATTGGGGATTATTTCTACAACCTCTCCATCATACATTACTACAATCCGACTGCATAGATAACTGACTAACGGCAAGTCATGGGAAATAAAAAGATAAGCCATCTGCTGATCTTTTTGCATTTTTCTTAAAAGCTCGATAACCAGCGCTTGAACCGATACATCGAGGGCCGAGGTTGGCTCATCACAAATAATCAGCTTCGGTTGAACGGCTAATGCTTTTGCGATCACTACCCGTTGTTTTTCTCCGCCGCTTATTTGTGCGGGGTAACGTCCCCCATACGCCTGAGGGAGCCCGGTGATTTCCAATAACTTTCCAACCTGCCTGTCAAGATCGTTCCCGCGACACTTTTTTAGATTGCGCAGAGGTTCGGCAATATAATCAAACACCGACTGCCGTAGGTTCATTGATTCATTGATATTCTGAAAAATCATTTGCACATTAGTATAGTGCTCTCTAACCTGTGTCTGTTTTTTAAGCGGCAATTGATTACCCTTTAAACAGATTTTTCCGGATGAAAATGGAACAAACCCCATGATTGCATTGGCCAGGGTACTTTTTCCACAACCGCTTTCACCAACTAAACCAACGCACTCCCCCTCTTTAATCGTCAGTGAGAACCGATTTACCGCTCGCTTTTTGCCTTTTTTTGAGAAATATTCAACCGTCAGATCCTCTATCTTCAGAATCACTTCTGTCTTATTCTTATTTTTTTGCATTTCTGTCCTGCCTGTGATTCATTAACTGATTGCAAATACACACGTGCCCATGGTCACTGACTGTCTTTGGAGGCACAAGATCTTTGCAACTCACCCCGCCTTCCTTGCAGCGGTTAGAAAAGCTGCAACCACTGGGCAATTCATGAAAGCCATAGCGCTGCCCCTCAATACCGGTCAAAGTCTTCTTCTGACTCAAATCCGGCACCGAATCAAGTAATGCCCGGGTATATGGATGCTGGGGGGATAAGAGAATCTCCTCGGCTGTGCCAAATTCTAAAAACTGTCCCAAGTACATCACGCCCACCTTATCGGCAATATAAGAAGCCAGGCAAATATTATGCGTCACGATAATAATTGCCGTATTAAAGTGTTTGCGCAATTCCAGCATTTCATCGATTACTTTTTTCTGAACGGTTGCATCAAGAGCGCTGGTTGGCTCATCAGCCAGCAAGATATCCGGCTCCAAAGCCAGAGCCAGGGCAATAGCAACCCGCTGTTTCATACCCCCGCTTAATTGAAACGGATAAGCTTCCATAATTTGCGTCGCATTTTTAAAATGTAGCTTCGTCAAGATCTCAAGGGCTTTATGATAAGCCTCAGCTTTTGTTATCTCTATATGGGTTCGAATCGCCTCGATAAATTGCGATCCGATTTTCCTGACGGGATTGAGGGTTCCACCAGGTGATTGAAAAATCATCGCAATCGATTTTCCGCGAATTTTTCTCAGCTGAGTCTGATTTAAGCTGGTCAGGTCCTGGTTTTCATAGATAATTTCACCCTTATTCACCTGCCCACCACCAGGTGTTTTGCCAATTAGGGCTCTTAATAGGGTTGACTTACCGCTACCGCTTTCCCCAACAATTGCTAAAATCTCACCTTTTTTTAGTGTAAATGAGACATTTCTAACAATACGCTGTTTTCCATAACCGATTGAAAGATCACATACTTCCAGAATACTCATACCTTATCCTCTTTCTTATTGGGACGTTTTTTGGTTCATCCGATCCCTCAGACAATCCCCCAAAAGACTGAATAACATCACCACCAGAAACATCACCAGACCAGGATAGACCATCAACCAGGGAGCCAATTGTAAAAACTGCTTTGACTCACTTAACATCAAACCCAGTTCCGGTGCCGGCGGTTGTTCTCCCAGACCCAGAATTGCTAAACCCGCAAAGGTTAAAATTAGATGTCCGATATTAAAGGTGGCGATCACCAGCAATTGCTGAAAAATATTCGGTAGAATATGAACAATCATAATCCGTACTCGCCCACATCCTGAGCTTCTGGCCGCTTTGATAAATTCTTTTTCCCGGAGAGATAAAACCATCCCCCGACTGACTCGGGCATACTCGACCCAGCCACTGATTGCCAGTGCAATCACCACATTTTTCCAACCAGCCCCCATTATACCCACAATGGCAATACAGATAACCAGACCGGGAAAGGCCAGCAAGGTATCGGTTATTCGCATAATCAGGGTATCAACCACCCGCCCGTAATAGCCAGAAACCATTCCTAAAAACGTGCCCATGGTAAAAGAGATCAGTGTTATCAGCAAGGCCATTGCTACTGATGAGCGAAGACCGTAAATAACTCGGGATAAAACGCAGCGACCCATATTATCGGTACCAAAGGGATAGGCCGCACTGGGCTTTTGCAGGATCATACTATAATCGACTGCTAAGGGATCATGGGGGGCAATCTGATTGGCTAGCGCCACCATGATTGCGATTAAAATGGTTGCTGCCAACAATCCATAGAAGATTATTTCTTGAACATTTTTTCTTTTTTCACTCACTGTCCAGACTCTTTTCTAATTTTTATTCGGGGATCCAGCAGTCCGTAAGAGAGATCAACCATCAGGTTGATTAAACAATATACCCCGGCCATAAAGAGTGCAAAGCCCTGGATGACCGGAATGTCCCGCCAGGTAATGGCCTCGACAATCATCCGCCCCATTCCCGGCCACATAAACATGTTCTCAATCACTGCCGTCCCGCCCAACAGTGCCCCAAAGGACATCGCCAGCATGGTCAAAATGGAGATTGAGGCATTTCGCATAATGTGGGCATACATCACCGTTTTTTCGGTTAAACCCCGGGTCCGGGCACCCAGCGCATAATCGGCATCCAGCTCTTCGAGCAAGGCCGTTCTGATTTGGCGGATATATTTTCCGGACAAGACTACCCCCAGACTAAAGGCCGGAATGATCATGCTTTTTAATTCACCTTTTCCCATTACCGGCAACCACTTTAATTGCAGGGCAAACAGATAAAGAAGAATTAAAGCCAACCAAAATTCCGGCAAAGAAGCCGAAAAAAATGATAACACGCGGATAAAATAATCAGCCAGCGAATTTTTCTTGACCGCCGTCAGAACCCCTAAGGGAACTGAAATCAGCAGCATCACAATAAAAGCGGCCAAGGCCAGCACCAGCGTATAGGGAAAGCTCTTTAGCAGGGTGTTAATCACCGGTTGATCGGTTCGATAAGAGCTTCCAAAGTCCCCCTGGATTACCTGCCCAAGCCATGAAAAATATTGGATATGAAGGGGCTGATCCAGCCCCATGGCAATCCGTTCTTCCTCTACCCGTTCATTGGTTGGTGTTTCTCCCTGAGCACTGAGCTTAATATAGGCCGGATCGCCAGGAGCCAGATTAACCAGCAGAAACACCGCTACCGAAACGCTCAATAAAATGATCCCCAGTTGAAGCAGTCGTTTTAATATCAGTCGTTTCATACCTCTCCTTTCCCCGTCTTCAGCTGATCTTTTACAAGTAAACTTTATTTGATATCAGTTTTATTATTAATCAGATAGTAATCAATGGGATGGGCATCAAAACCGCTGACTGTACTTTTTGATGCATAAGTGTTGTTGGGATAGACCAGAAAAATGTTTAACGCCTCATCAATGATCAACTGCTGTGCCTGTTCCGCCAGCCTATCCTGTTTATCCGAGTCAAACTCCGTTTTTAATTGCTTGATAATGGTTTTCAGTTCGCTATTATAAAAATAATTGTGATAGTTGGCGGTGCCGTCCTTGGCAAAGCCGTATGTTAGATTATAAAGAGGGTGCCCATCATTTGAAGTCGAATACGAATTGATCCCGATATCAAAATTTCCGGCCTTATATTCATCTGCTGGCTTAGCATCATAGGTTACAATCTGTAATTCAATCCCGATTTCTTTTAGATCTGCAACCATCGCGGTCGAAATTCCTGGTATTTCCGGACGAACGGTTGGTGCGCTCAGTTTCAAGGTCACTTTTTTACCATTTTTCTCAACATAGCCATCGCCATCCGAATCCACGTAACCATTATCTGCCAGTATTTTTTTGGCCGCCGCCCGATCAAAGGAGAAACCTTTAATCTGATTGGTCACATAATCAAATACCGGTGGATACGGACCAACCCCGGCGGTTCCTAAACCATACATGATCTCATTAACGTAGTTCTCTTTATCCAAAGCCTGATTAATGGCCACTCTTAAATTCTTATCCGCCAAAAATTCATTTTCCGGATTAATCATCGCATAGGTCATGCGGGTGCTGGAAGTGGTACTGACCTGATAAGCTTTATCTGCTTCAAGCAAACTGATACTACTGTTATTGAGATTAATCGCAACATCCAGCTCACCCGATTGCAGTGCCATCAAGCGAGCATCAGCATCAGCCATATAGACATAAGTGGCTGTTTCGATCTTTGCTTTGCCATCCCAGTAATCGCTAAAAGCCTGTAGTTCAGCCTTTGTTTCCGAAACAAATTCCGTGCAAATAAACGGTCCGGTACAAATCGGGTTAATTTTGAAGCCTTCCGGATCAGCATTTGCTGCTTCAACATCTACAATCGTCGCATAAGGATCGCCCAGATATCCCATCAGATTGGGATTCGCCTCGGTCGTTTTGACCGTTAATGTCATCCCTTCGACTTGAATCTCAGCTATTTTCAAATCTCCTGCTGCCCGTTTATTTAGACCGATTGTTCGCAACAAAGATGCTTTAACAGCTTCACCATCCATCTCTTTGCCATTATGGAACTTGACGCCACTTCTTAAGGTAATGACCCAGGTGGTATCGTCAGTCTTTTTCCATTCTGTTGCCAGATTTGGCTCAATCTCAAAGCTATCAGTGAACTTCACCAACGCCTCACCAACGCCATACCGGAAGGTATGCCAACCATCAAAATCATTGGCCGGATCAAAGGCCTTTGGAAAAAAGTTAACCCCTACATTCAAATGTTTCGCTTCGTCAGTCGACGAACTGGTAGAGCTGCCACAAGCAGATAGGCTTAAGATTAGTACCAGACACATTAGTCCCAAAATAATTTTTCGTTTCATTCAATTCCTCCAATATTTTAGTCAAACAATTTTTATTCAATCGTGTTGTTTTCTTCAAACAATTCTCTTATTGCCGGTTTTTTATTGTCACGGTTACAAATTATCACCTTGTCAACGCCCAGCATTTTCCCTTTGGTTGAAACTGGAATTTTCTCACCCGTAAAGGTGATTCCTAAGTCTGCGACATCCTGTGTAATCACTGCGATTCCTGCACCCTCATCAACCATCAGAAATGCCTGCTCGGCGGTTCTGACAAAACTGACCCGGCCGGGTCTCACCCCGGCCGCTTGACACCGATCCAAAAAATAATGATGTTCAGGGTTTTGCTGTGAATATGAATTTCTGGACACAATAATCGATTCGCCAGAAAAATCGGCAATATCGAGTTGTGCTTTCGCTGCGAGTAGATGTCGCTGTGCTACAATCGCAAGTGTCGGGTCAAAATATCCTTTTGTCAGATTAAGCCGTGAATCCCATGGCTGTCCGTTCAAGGGATAAATACCCAGATCCAGCAAACCGTTGGCAACACCTTTCTCGATATTCAGATAGCTTTCTTTAATAAAGACGTGTTCCTTGTCAGTCGTTTTCAATCCATTGATCTTTTTATGCAACCATAAATACTCATTCAGATTATGATAACCAATCAAAAGTTTCTGATCTTCTTTTTGTTCATAGAGTTGCGTATCACCAATCACTGCCTCAAGCTGGTCAACCAGAATTTTTATTCGCTGATAAAAGAACGCACCGGTTTTAGTCAGCGAAATCCGATTATTATGCCGTTCAAACAGATCAACCTTTAACTCTTTTTCAAGTGCCTGCATCTGCTGGGTGATCGCCGACTGACTGACACAGCTACGTTCTGAGGCCCTGGTGATGTTCTGTTCTTCCGCTACACAGATAAAATATTCCAACGTATTAATGTTCATTTTTCCATCCTGATTAAACTCATCACTTTGACTTTTAAAATGAGTACTAAGATTTCAATCTGTTCCAGCTTTTTCTACAAAAAAAAGGCGACTCCAATCGGTCGCACAAAAAAAAAGCCTTTCTTATACCCCGTAAGAATTACGCTAAAACGTGACAAGCAGTTCTCCTGACTTAAGTTCATCATCTTATTGCCCCTTCCCAAAACTTCAGTGGTAATAATGTACTTCAGTACATTATGCAAATAAGACTGGATAGGTTATAATAAACTGGACAACATAATTGTGGGCAGGTAAAATATAAACAACAAACAAAGGAGACCTGCCGAAATGACTAAAAGACCAAGACGAAGTTTTACCGATGAATTCAAAAACCAGATGGTGCAATTGTAC
>JAHIQT010000083.1 GCA_018903255.1 Bacillota bacterium
AATAAGGCGATCAATTTTAAGGGGATCTATTTTATGGATGCCTGGATCTGGTGGTTGCTGCCACCCTTGTTCTGTTTAATGGGAATGATTTTGTGTATTCGCCTGATTTCGAGAGAAATTGAAAACCAGTTGATTAATGATTAATGATTAATGATTAATGGAGAATAAAATGGAAACACTAATTAAGGTTAATGATTTATCGGTGCAGTACAAAGAAGGCTTCACCCTTGGTCCGATCAGTTTTGCAATGCAGCCTGGGGAATGTCTATCGATTGTTGGCGAATCCGGGTGCGGCAAGTCGACCCTGGCAAAAGCGATCGTCAATCTGCTCGATCAAAATGCCAGTATATCCGGAGAGGTCATCCTTGAGGGGCAATCACTGTTAAATTTGTCCCCGAAAAAATGGGAAGCGATCCGGATGAAAAGCATTGCCCTGGCGTTTCAAAACTCGTCAGAGGTATTAAATCCGCTCCTGAGCCTGGGTCAACAGATCAATGAGATTCTTAAAAAAGCTTTTCCTAAAAATAGCTTTAAGAAACGGTCAGCGGAGCTGATGGAGATGGTCGGTTTAAATCCAGAGGTGCTTGCGCAATTTCCCAGCCAACTTTCTGGGGGGATGCTGCAACGTTATCTGATTGCCTGCAGCATCGCTCTGACTCCACAGCTGGTGATTCTCGATGAACCAACTAGCTCCTTGGATATGCATACCAAAAATGAAATCATTGCCTTAATTAAAGACATTAGTCACAATTATGGGGTTTCCTTTATTACCATTACCCATGATCTTGGGCTTGCCAGGGATATTAGCGAAAAAGTTATGGTGCTCTATAAGGGCACCCTGCTCGAATCAGGAAGTACCGACGGGGTTCTTGAATCGCCGCGACATCCCTATACCCGGGGACTTATCAATGCCAGTATGGACATTCAGCCATACCGTGATATTTGGGGAATTCAGCATGTCTGTGAATGTGACCAACCGGAGAGTGGCTGCCCATTTTTTCTCCGTTGCCACCAAAAGTTGGATTCCTGCAGTCAACATAAACCGGCTCTGATGATCGAAAAAAATGATTCTTCTCGCCGGATTGCCTGTAACCGGGGTGGCATAGTCACTCTTTTAGAAGGTTACGATCTTTGCAAAAATTATGGCAGCAAAGCAGTGTTGGGTAATATCGACCTCCAGGTCAGTTCCGGGGAAATTGTCTCGCTAGTGGGGCAGTCGGGGATGGGTAAGACGACCCTCTCCCATATCCTCGGCGGTTTCCTGGCTTGTGATCAAGGAACCATTCTTTTTGAAAACGAGCTGGCCGACTTTAAAGCACTGCATCAGCAGAAGAAGGGCTTGCAAATGGTCTTCCAGGATCCCGAAACGGCCTTAAATCAAAACATGTCGGTTTATAATTGTATCGCCGAACCATTGACGCTGCAAAAATCCGAGACGCCCGAGGCACTCTGGCTCAAGGTCGAACAGATGTTAATCGATGTCGGATTGCCCTCATCTTTGGGTTTTATGAACCAGAAGGTTAAAACCCTCTCCGGTGGCCAAAAGCAACGGGTTTCGATTGCCCGAGCCTTAACCATGGAACCGAAACTGCTGATTGCCGATGAGCCAACTTCGATGCTGGATGCCTCCAGTAAGGCAAACCTGATTCGGCTGCTAAAAGGTTTGCAGAACAAACATGGTTTTTCGATGCTCTTTGTCACCCATGATATTGCTTGCGCGATGAAGATCTCAGAACGGATCTACCTGATAAAAGGCGATCAGGGGATCCAGGAAATTAAGGATCCAACCAAGATTCTTGATCATTTTAAAGGCGAAGCCAGACCACCAAGCCACCGATCATATTTTCAGGACGCTTATCACCAATCGGCGGTCTGAACGATAACAGCCCTCCCGTTGAAACAATCAATGGGAGGGCTGTTGTGATAGTGGGCTTAGTGAGATGACCCAAGTTTTAAAAATCAACAATTACTGTCGAGACATCGGTTCCATCGGGACCGGCAAATTTAACGGTTAACATCGAAATTCCTTCTTTCATCCAGACTCTGTCAATTTCCGGTTTGCCTTCAAAGCCCTGAGCCGAGGACAATTCATAACCATCGCCGCCGAGCATCGTCTTGATTTCATCATAGGTCATGCCTTCCGTAATGCTTTGTGCCTGTTCGTCAGTCACGCGTTGGTCATCGGGCAATGTGATGAGGTAAGTAGCTAAACCCTCGACGCTCTTGTTAAGAACAACTTTTGTATTTCCATCTTGTGAAAAAACAGAGCTCATACCGATCATGACACCATTTCCGTTTGCATCAAGGTACTGAAATATATCGGTCATCGCTTCTTTAGCGGTTACACCCAAGGCGGCATCCACCTCCGCTTTGGTCTGGCCGAATTGAACCTTGTCATAGAGCGCATAAATTTTTTCCAGGGCAGCCGTGCTATCGGTTGTTGTCGTACTATCGGTAGTTTCGGTACCACTATCGGAATCTGGCGTGGTTGGCGTGCTTGGTTGACTACAGCCAGCTATAAAAACTGACGCGAAAACCAGTAGAGCTATCAGTAAAATAAGTCGTTTGATGCTTGACTTTGTCATAAAAAACACCTCCTTTTTCTTTCATTTTACTAATACCCATTTAGGCTCTTAAATAACAGTTTTGGCTAAATTATTGGATTGAAAATTTCAGAAGACTGAAACGAGAGATTAACTCCAGACAAGATCGATTGAATAGGCTAGAATAGGCTTGAAACATCGCTTATATTAACAGAAAGGATAAATATTATTATCCGCGATTTAAAAATCGTTGTATAATAAGATATCAATGAAAGAGCGCGGTGCTTAGAAAATATCAGGGCATTGCAAAAATTGGAATCGACATAAGATACCACGTGTCCAGACATGCGTTTTAAAGAATGCGTAGATAATTATTGTTACGGCAATGAGAACCCTTGCCTTGGATAGCGACTCTGAAATTGAATAACACAAGCCTGGAGGAATAATGAGTGACATATTTAGTACAGTTTTTAAAAGAAAGAAAAGTGATGCTGTTTTTAATTATCATGGCAACGGTGATCCAGTCCTTTAGTATGCTGGCAGTACCTTTTTTTGCAGCTAAAATTATCGATGACGGGATTCTCAAAAAAGATCTGATGGCCATTGTGATATTGGGTTTGCAGATGCTGGTGGCGGTAGGGCTATCGGCCTTGATTTCCTTATGGGCCAGCTACATGAGTGCCGATTTAGCGGCGCTTGCCGGAAAATACCTGCGCGATCGGATTTTTGACAAAACTCAAATCTTATCGATTCGTGATTTTAATCGCTTTACTACGGCTTCAATGATTACCCGGGCAACTGGTGATATTACGGTCATCCAGCAGTCGGTGATTATGTTTGCCCAAATGATTTTACCGGCTCCGATTATCGCGGTAACCGCCATTATTATGACGATTGAAGTGAGTCCCGCACTCGTACCAATTCCGATCATTGCGATGGTTGTTTTTATACTGGCTATCTATCTTATCTTTATTAAAGCGACCCCGATCTCTAAAACCATCCAAATGCGGTTAGATAGCATTAATCGAATCATGGGTGAAGCAATTACCGGGGTGCGGGTGATCCGAGCCTTTGATAATTCGCAATTCGAAAGAAAACGAACCAACGCCGCCTTTTTAAATTATGCCGATAACGTGATCCGTCTGAATAAGCTCTTTGCGGTGTTTAGTCCGCTGATCTGGTCGATTGTCGGGATCAGTATGGTAGCGGTGTTAGGGTCTGGCAGTTTTCTGGTGCTCAACGGGGAAATTCAGGTCGGCGGCATTATCGCTGTTTCAGAATATACCATTCTTTTGTTGATCGCGCTGATCATGTCTTCGATGGTGATCGTGATGCTGCCGAAAATGAAAGCCTGTCTGGATCGAACCCAGGAGGTGCTCGATACCGTTCCGGAAATTGAGGATGAAATACAGCCACAGGCCTTGCGAAACTCGGCTAATCCAAAAAAACTGGTCTTTGATCAAGTCAGTTTCTCCTATCGGGGCGCGGAAGAGTCAGTTTTGGAGGGCATCAGCTTTTCTTGTGAGCAGGGTAAAACCACCGCCATTATCGGGGGAACCGGTTCGGGTAAGAGTACCATTGCCAGTCTGATGCTGCGTCTTTATGATGTGGCCAGCGGGTCGATCACCCTCGAAGGGGCGGATATCCGTCAGATCAGCCAGCATGAGCTGCGGGAAAGCATCAGCTATGTGCCCCAGAAGGCGATGCTCTTTAGTGGTACCATTGCCGACAATCTGCGGATGGGAAACAGCCAGGCAACGCTGGCAGAGTTGGAACAGGCCGCCAAAATAGCCCAGGCCCATGATTTTGTTACCGAGCTAACCGAAGGCTATCAAAGTTTGGTGGCTCAGGGTGGTACTAATTTTTCCGGCGGCCAGAAGCAACGGTTGTGCATTGCCCGGGCGCTGGTGAAAAAAGCTCCGGTCTATATTTTTGATGACAGCTTTTCAGCCCTGGATTTTAAAACCGATGCAGCCCTTAGAAAAGCCCTAAAAAAAGAGATGGCGGATGCGGCGATGGTGATTGTGGCGCAACGGGTCAGTACTATTATCGATGCTGATCAGATCATTGTGCTGGATGCTGGCCGGATGGCCGGCATCGGCAGCCATGGGGAACTGATCAAAAGTTGCCCGGTTTATCAGGAAATCGTCGCGTCGCAGCTTAGCGAAACGGAGGCTGACAGTTTATGAAGAAACAGCGAAAAAAATCACAGCACCAAAAATCACAGTACGAAAATCAGCAAGCGCTTAATATCGAAGACCCGCCTGAAATGAATGTGCTGCCCGAAATGGAAGATATCCCCAAAGATTCAAAGGCGTCTGCTAAACGATTAATGGCGTTGCTGCTTAAACAAAAGGCGGCCTTGCTGATCATTCTGCTGGCGGCCGTGGTCAGCAACGGACTTTATGCCGTTACCCCGATCATCATCGGCAAAGCCTTGGATCAACTGATTCAGGCTATTGGCACTAATGGCATCGGTGGCAGTTTTGAACAGCTGGCCGATATCGTGGGGCTACCCCTGTTATTGTTGCTGATGGCCTATCTGGTCGGGGCGGCGTTCTCCTTTCTGCAGGAATACACCATGGCTAGTGTGGGTGAAAAGCTGGCATTATCGCTGCGGGAGAAAATAAGCGAAAAGATTACCAAGCTGCCCCTGCATTATTATGATGCCAATGAAACCGGAGAGGTTTTAAGCCGAACCACCAATGATCCGGATAAGATTGCCGAGATTTTAAAAACTGGAGCCTTGCAGTTTACCAATGCCCTCTGTAACTTGGTTTTTAGTATTACCATTATGTTTATCCTTAATCCCGTCATGGCGGTGATCATCATTGCCACCATGTCGTTGAGCGTTTTTGCGACAAAATGGATTTCCAGAAAAACGTTGGCGATTTTCTATGAAAATCAGAAGGTTTTAGGGGAATTAAACGGAAAAATCGAAGAATATTTTAGTGGCAACTTGATTATCAAAAGTTTTAACCAACAAGAACAGGTCATAAAAACCGAGCGGTTGTTGAGCGAGCGACAGTATCAGGCTAATAAAAAATCGCAATTTGTGATCTATGCCATCTATCCGGCGATTCGCTTTCTGACTCAGCTGAGCTTTGTGGCGACAGCCATTGTGGGAGGGATCTTTGCCATTAATGGCACCATGACGATTGGAACGGTGCAGGCATTTTTGCAGTATGTCAACCAGATTGCTGACCCGATTACCCAGTCTTCTTATTTTATCAATTCGATGCAGGCTGCGCTGGCATCAGCGGAACGGGTTTTTGAATTTTTGGACGAGTCCGAAGAGGTATCTGAAACCAGTAGCCCAAAACAGATTACTGCTCCGGCTGGAGCGGTTGCCTTTGAACACGTCCGTTTTGGTTATCATCCCGATGAGTTGTTAATGGAAGATGTCAGCTTTACGGTAAGGCCTAACGAGATGGTGGCCATTGTCGGGCCCACCGGTGCCGGTAAGACTACCCTAGTCAATCTGCTGATGCGGTTCTATGAGCTGGATGGCGGCACCATAAAAGTCGATGGGATTGATATTAACGAGCTGTCCAAAAGCGGGCTCCGGCGGATGGTCGGAATGGTGCTTCAGGATACCTGGCTCTTTAAAGGCACCATTGCCGAGAATATTGCTTACGGCAAGATGGATGCCACCCGGGAGGAGATCATTCAGGTAGCCAAAGCGGCACGATGCGACCATTTTATCAGGACCTTGCCAGAAGGCTATGATACGGTGATCTCCAATGACGAAGGAACTGTTTCTCAGGGTCAAATGCAGCTACTAACGATTGCCCGGGCGATGCTGGCCAATCCGGCCCTGATGATTCTCGATGAAGCGACCTCTAGCGTTGATACTAAAACCGAATTGCAGGTGCAGCAAGCGATGCTCTCCAGTATGAAGGGCAAAACCAGCTTTGTTATTGCCCATCGGCTTTCTACGATTAAGTCAGCAGACCTGATTCTGGTAATGAAAAACGGCACCATCGTTGAAAAGGGAACCCATCAGGAATTGTTGGCTGCGGATACATTTTATGCCGATTTGTATAACAGCCAATTTAATAATCTGGCGGTGTAAGGAAGGCGGAATTTTTGGAAAATTTTATTGTACATGATAGGATCGAACAACTTAAGGGTAAGTATATCAAAGCGTGGCGGAATACAGACAAGCGTTTTCCTGTTTTGGGCGAAGAAATTAGCATCAAAGAAAAAATAAAACGGGAAAAGGCCATGAATCAATTTATCAAGGATCTTTTTTCGCATTTAAAGCAGTGTCCTCAGAATAAAGATCTGCAAACGGCCTGGAAAAATTCGTTGTCGACACGGATAAAAAATTTTGGCGAACAGTCAGGCGTGACCGAAGATGTGATTGATCAGGATTTTGTAGAAGCCTTGCCAACCGTAACGAACCGATTTATCGCTGATGCAAAAGTGTTAAACGCAGAGATGAAACTAGAAAATATGCTGCAAGCCCTCAGAAATGTCTGGATTATGAATCTGCTGCAGGTTTTGTTTGCGGCCAAGGTCGACTATACTCCAGCTATTTTTGCCTATAGTATGCTTTATCCGTATACCGATAATTATTTAGACGACCCGGAAGTATCCTTTGAGGATAAACAAGAGGTCAGCAAGCGCTTTCGACATCGGTTAGAAGGTCGGCAAATAGAAGCGAATAACGATTACGAAGCGGCCTTATTTGATTTTGTTGGGATCATTGAGAGCCAATATCGTCGAGCAGATTTTAAAGAATTATATGCAAGTCTCTTAGCTATTCACGACGCGCAATGCAATAGCCTGATGCAGCATAATGAGATGTCTTCCCCCTACGAAAAAGACGTCCTAGGAATAAGTGCGAAAAAAGGCGGGGCTTCGGTGCTGGCGGATGCCTATTTAGTAAAGGGCAAGCTTTCCGATGCTCAGGTGGATTTTGCCTTTGCTTATGGCGTCCTGCTGCAATTATGTGATGATTTACAGGATGCCAAAGAAGATCTGGAAAATAACCAGATGACTATTTTTTCGGTGACATTGGGAAAATGGCCATTAGATAAGCTAACCAATGCCTTGTTTGATTTTTCAAATACGATCATGACAGACGCATATGAGCAGCTGGATCATGATAAATCCCGTAAGATGAAATCCTTCTTACAGAAAAATCTGACACTATTAATATGTGAAGCGATTTCACAAAACCAGGATTTTTATAGTAAAGAATACATTCAAGCGATTGAAAAATATCTGCCCTTTAGAATGACCTATACGAGAAAACTTTATAAAAAGCTGAAAAAGAAGTATTCGAACTTTAAAAGCATGTCAGGGTACACTTTCGATGAGATTATACTAATGGCAACGGAAGATGCGAGATGAAATTTAGAGAGTGAAATAAGAAGTGAAAATAGGGGAAGCAGATATGCGAGTATGTGTGTTAAATGGATTTGATAAAAGCCTTATTGGGATTGAAATAGAAGAAAAGAATCTGCGGCAGTTGATTTCTGAAGGAGCCTTTTGGTAGGAGTGAAAAAATGTGTGGACGTTATATTCTATATTCCGACAAAGAGGAACGAGCGATCAAGGCAATCGTTGAAGAGGTTAATAAAAAATATCATACAGCGATAAAAAAAGGCGATATTTATCCCACCGATCTGGCGCCGGTTTACATCCCTCGGGAGGATCGACAGGGAATCGAGCTGGCGTTAAAAAAATGGGGATATGCGCAGCATTTTAAGAAAAAGACCCTTTTGATTAATGCCCGGTCAGAAACGGTGATGGAAAAAGCCCTTTTCCGGGATGACTTTATGAATCGTCGTTGCTTGATTCCAGCGATCGGTTTTTATGAATGGAATGAACAAAAAGAGAAATTCCGCTTTACCGGTAGCGAGGAGCTGATTTATCTGGGTGGCTTTTACCATCGACAAACAGAAGGCTTTGATGCGTTTATGATTATGACAAAACCGCCGGTGGAACTGATCGCACCGATTCACAATCGAATGCCGGTGGTTGTTCCAGCAGACCAGGCAACAGACTTTCTGTATTCCACTGAAACTGCGATAAAAATCATGACAGAAAATCGGGTTGTCCTTAAAAAAGAATTGATTCAGGGTGAAAAACAAGTTAGTTTCATTGTATAATAAGAATATTAAGAATATTAAAAAAATGGGAGGTCACTATGGAATTTCAAAATGTGATTGAAGCAAGAAGAAGTATGCGGAAATACGACGCATCTAAAAAGGTCGATGAAGCGACGGTTAAAGCGATGATTGAAGCGGCAATTCTTGCTCCGTCCTGGAAAAATTCACAGACCGCACGGTATTATTGCATTCATTCAGAAGCCGTGCTAAGTCAGTTCAAGGCCGATTGCCTGCCATCTTTTAATGCTAAAAACGCTGCTGATGCACCGGTGCTGATAGTCACCACCTTTGTAAAAAACACTGCTGGGTTTAATCCCGATGGTGAACCAACCAATGAGTTGGGAAATGGTTGGGGATTTTATGATCTGGGACTGCACAATGAAAACCTGATTTTAAAAGCCCGGGAGCTGGGACTGGATACCCTGATCATGGGCATTCGGGATGCTGATAAAATCCGGGAGATGCTGTCAATCAGTGAAGATGAGATTATCGTAGCGGTGATTGCGGTCGGTTATGCAGCCCAGGAAGCCAGAATGCCTCCTCGTAAAGCGGCAGATGAGATTTTAAAATTCTTTTAGAAAATTTTGTCGGAAAGACCTAAATTTAATTGTACTTGTATCTGATCAAAGAACAAACAGCTGCATCGAGGTCTATAACAAGCGACCCCGATGCATTTTTATACCTTAGTCGTTGATATACTTGTTAATCAAAAGGTTGGCAGTCGATTGACTGACGCCCATTTTTTTTGCAATGATCCGACTGGATTTATATTTTGCGTAAAGTTTGATGACGGTACGCTTTTTAAATTCTTCAAGATTAAAACATTCTTCATTGAATTCTTCGATATCTTCTTCCTGATCCAGATACTGGAGAAACAGACTTTCATGGACAATGATCTTGTCAGAGAGAATACACATCCGTTCCACCGCATTTTTTAACTGACGGACATTTCCGGGCCAATCATAACTGATAAAATAAGAGAGAATGGCTTTGCTGAATATTTTTTTGGTATTATAGCGTTTATTAAAATCATTTAAAAAATGAGTGATGAGAAGCAGGATATCGTCCTTCCGCTGGCGCAGTGGGGGCAGGATAATCTTGGCGGTGTTAAGCCGCCAGTACAGATCACTTCTAAATTTCTTTTCCTTGATCGCCTGAATCAGATTTTGATTGGTGGCGGCAATAATTCGGATGTTGACATGTTCCGGCTTGTTGCTGCCAACCGGGATAAAGCGTTGGTTTTCAAGAACGTCTAGAATTTTAACCTGCATTTTGGGCGATAAGTCACCGATTTCATCAAGAAATATCGTTCCGCCATCGGCATCTTTTAATAACCCGGCTTTCCCTTTGGCATTAGCCCCGGTAAAGGCTCCGGGCATGTAACCAAAAAGTTCGCTCTCAAACAAGCCATCGGGAATGGCGGCGCAATTGATGGCCAGAAACGGTTTATGGCTGCGGCGGCTCTCATTATGGACGGTTTGGGCGATGTAACTTTTCCCGGTTCCGCTTTCACCTAAAATAAGCAGATTACAATCGGATTTAGCAATCTTCTCCAGATCACTGAGACATTGCTTAAAAAATTTGCTTTTCCCAATTATCTGATCAGAAAACTCCAGATCGATGGTTTCAATGGGATTTCGAACGTCTCGGTAGCTTAGATCGACAGACCGAATATTATCCAAAGAGGTGGATACCATAAATTCAAATTCATTATTCTCGTCATAAACTGGTACATTGATACAGATAATGGTGCGGTTGGTTTTGTAATAAATATTTTCAGTGACGATGGCCTGGTGGGAGACCTTGGTCAAATCAAAACTGTAGGGATCCCAGAGACCCTCTTTTATTTTTTTGCTGTCTTTCTGAACAATATCTTCAGGTTTGATGCCATAAAGCCGGGTAACCGCCGGATTAGCATAGACAACCTTGCCATCCTTATCCAGAACATAGATTTCAGTAAAGGAATTTTCTAGAATCTTTAACAGGGTTTCATGGGGAATTGATTTTAGGTAGTTATCATACTCCGGGGTGTTTACGGCTTTGGATAGATCGATCATAATGGCTTCTCTACTTTTCTTTTATTTGTTAACGCTTTCAATTGGCAAAACAGGTTCTTTTAAATCTGCCAGGTAAGGATGCTCAGGCTAAATATGGAGCGACTTATGGAGCCATTATAACATTTTTTTCTATTTTTACAAATCATCTGAATTGATATAAGCACCTTAATTGACAAAAATATATTGACAAAAACAAATAATCCACAGGTTAAGGCAACCTGTGGATTATTTGGCTTAAATAAATGACTGTGATATGAGTTATTTGAGTCGTAATTCTGGTGGCAAAAGTTCTTCAATCATTTTTAGCTGGGCTTTATCGAGTTCCAAAGGAACATAATCGGCCAGTCGCTTTTTCCAGGCTTGGCTAGCACGTTCCCGGATACTGATCGAGTTTTCTTCTTTTTCCCAGTTAGAATAGGCCTTTCGATTGGCAAACTCCGGGAAAATAAAATCATGCTTATAGGTTTTGGTGGTTCGCGCCAGGTAGTTGGCCGAATGCTCAATCTTTTCCATCTTATCCATGCACAGATATTCATCACTGAAATTAACACTTCTCAAAAAGCGGCCAGACATTTTATAGGTATCCTCATCGAGCATAAATTTCTCATAGCCGAGGGTATTAAAGGAATCCATGATACCAGCCAGCATATAGGATACTTCCGGCTCGCACATTAACGCCGAGAGGCCGACCATGGTTGACTCCCGACCAGACTGGTAGTCATCATCCTTGGCATCTGACAGGCAACCGTGTGACCGTTTAGGTAAGCCATAGAAATTAGCCAGTTCACTTTCAACAAACCATTCAACGCTGGTTTCAGCACCGCCGCAGACGCATAGGCTGTAACGCAGATCGGTTTGCAGGGCACTGAACTGGTAAATTACTGGGGCACCGGGATTTACCAGCTGGGTGGCGACAATACCAGCCAGTCGTTCAGTGTTGTTCTGAATAATATTACCCGCTAATGCTGGCGGTCCCGTCAGTCCAGCCAAGCCAACGCCAGCGATGCAGCAAACCTGGCCACTGCGGGCATATTCGATGAGGGTTTCGCACATATGTCGATCCCAGGCAAAGGGGGGGGCACTAGTAACCAGCGTTGACATCAACACCTGGTCATGAATATCATTGAATTCCTTGGCCAGCTTGATGGTTCGGCGACAGACTTCAGTGCTGCCGTTTAAGCCAGCCAGGGGTTTATCACTGTACATCATCGGCGCCAGGGTCATATAATCGGTGCGGCAGGAAGCGGGGACATCATGGGGGTAAAGCAATTCACAGTCAATGATGTCAATCACATCGCTGGTATGGAATAGTTTAATAAAGTTGACAAAGTCATCGCTGCTAGCCGGACGATGAATCCCTTCTTGAAGAACATTGATCGGTCCCAGCGACGACTGGCCGATGGTTTTTTTCTGAACAGTTCCGACTTGGAGTCTTTTACCCCGGGAAACATGCTCAAAATTTCGGGGACATGAAGCCAAGGCTTCATTGACCACTTCTTCTGTTATATAGACGATCTCACCATCAACCTTTAATCCTCTTTCTTTAAAAAGATCCAGTAGTTCAGGCGAACAAAAGCGGATTCCTTTGGTTTTTAATAAATAAAGGGATTTTTCATGAATGAGTTCAACAGATTCTTTAGTAACAAAATTTCGTGTATAGTGTTTTTTATACATAGTATACCTCCTGAGTATTTATACTGGCTATCCTACGCATAATTCATGCCAACATGACAAGAGTTTGTAGTTTGGCCGTTTTATCTGATTATTCAGGCGTGATAGGGATTGTTTTTTATCGACCGGCGAACGAATTTAATCAGGCTGAGTGATTTTAACTCAAAAGACCAGGCAAATACCTGGACAGATTTTCGTAAAAGGCTTATGGTAAGCCGTTTTAAGTTTTGGCATGTTTATTGCTAGTTTTAGAATATCAAATCATACTTTGAAGGGAGAAGATATATTGATGTTAATATATCAAAGAAGAAATGAAAAAAGAAATGCAGAAACCTGTTAAGGCTTCGATTTTTTCAACGGTTAATGGATGGACCTTTTTTCCACCACTGATTTTCACGGTTATTTTAAGTGCCGTGGTAATGACAAACCCCGAAGGTTTCGGAAATATTTTACAAGCCGCCTTTGCCTTTACCACCGACAGCTTTGCCTGGATGTTCAGCTGGTATTTTATGGCGTTATCAGCGGTAGTGCTATTTCTGGTCTTTGGTCCGCTGGGAAAAAAACGTTTTGGCAATGAAAAGCCCGAATATTCGACAGCGTCCTGGCTGGGAATGATGTTTACCGGAGCAGCTGGGCTAGGGGTACTAACCTGGACCACCGTTGAATGGTTCTATTCTTACCAAACACCGATGTGGGGCGTTGAAACAGGAACCTCGCAAGCGCTTGCCCAGGCGGCAATGCTGCCGTTATTCCACTGGGGTCCAGTTTTCTATATGGGGTATGCCCTGATTGCCGTGGTTTTTGCTTATCAGTTCTATTGTAAGAAATCGGCTGATTCTCTGCCGAGCACCGCTTGTACGACCTTAATTGGGGGTCAACGGGCAAAAGGGGGATTCGGGAAAATTATTGATATCATCTTTGTTATTTCGATGCTGTCCTCGGTGGTTACCTGTGTTGGGGTTAATATTCCGACGCTGGTGGCAATTATTGCTAATATCACTGGCAGCAACCCGCCCTTTATTGTTTCGGTAGTAATGATCCTATTATGGAGTGCCATCATGGCGGTGCTGCTGTTTGCTGGTCTAAAAAAAGGCCTCGGTTTACTCAGTAATATCCGTGTCTATCTAGGCTTTGGAATTCTCGTTTTTGTGTTGTTGTTTGGACCGACCTTCTTTATGCTTAATTCTTTTACTGACGGTCTGGGCATGGTGATGAATAACACCCTGCATCTGATTTCTAATACCGATCCCTATGCCCAATCTTTAATGCCCCAGGGCTGGACGGTTTTCTATTTTGCCTGGTATATCACCATGTCGATTCAAAATGGTGCTTTTTATGGACGAATTTCTCGGGGACGAACCGTGCGTGAACTTATTTTAGGTTTGATCGGTTCAACGGTTATTGGAACCTATATGTTTTTTGCCGTATTCCAGGGATTTTCAATTCATACCTTCTTAAACGAAGGCTTGGATCTGGGCTCTGTGATGGCAGCTGGGGGACAGGGTGCGGCGATTGCGGCAATCTGGAAATTCTTACCCTTTGCGGTTGTGATGATGCCGGTGCTATTCGTTTTTGCCAACATTTGTATGCAGACATTATTAAATGCCAATGCTTACAGTATGGCTATGGCGACCACTAAGGTTTTAAAAGCCGGCCAGGAACCACCCATTTGGATTCGAATCTTTTGGTCAATCTGCATCGGTGTAATCAGTATTGCTCTCCTGATGATTGGCGGCATCCGGCCCTTCCAGACCATTACCGTTATCTGTGGTATCCCGGCCTTGCTGATCATCGCCTTGATGACACTATCCTTTTTCAAGGATATTAAAATGAATGGCTGGGTTAATTCACCAGACAGCGTCGAGGGCGTAACAGAAATAGAAGAAAGTAAAATAGGATAAGCCCACAGCATATCAACTCACTAAAAAGTGCGACAAACAAAGGTAGGAGAAGACGGTTTCATATGATATACTGCAAAAAAAGTGTATTAAACGATTGGGATTACACGATTGAAAAATTCTGATAATGGAGAAGGAAACGATATGAAATCACATAAATCAAATACAGATTACAGTATGATTATCACCGTCTTGGCCTTTGTTTTTATTGTCAACGTCTACTTCTTCATCGCTCCAGATCAATCAAAGGTGACAATAGATTTGGTTAACCGTTATATCTTAAGCAATTTTGGATTTGTCTATGCATTAATTGTGCTGGCATCCTTAGGCTTGTGTGTTTTCGTGGGTGCCGGCCGATTTGGACCGATTCGGTTGGGCGATGAGAAAAAAGAATACAGTGAATTTTCCTGGGCGGCGATGATGTTCTGTTCCTCGATGGCGGCCGGTTTTATTTATTGGGGGAGTATTCAATGGGTGTTTCACTATAACAAGCCACCATTTGGAATGATCCCGCAAAGTGTCGAAGCCAGCGAATTTGCAGCAACCCTGCCATTGTTTTACTGGGGTTTATCGGCCTGGGGCGTTTATCTGATTCCGGCAGTGGCCTTTGCCTTCCTGCGTTATAATTTAAAAAACGACCGCTTCGATGTCGCTATCGCCTGTAGGCCGCTACTGGGAAAGCATGCTGATGGTCTGGGCGGAAAAATGATTAACATCCTCTTTCTCTTTGGTATTTTAGGCGGAATTGGAACTGCCCTGGGAATTGGCTCGCCTTTAATATCGGCCAGCCTCAATCAACTTTTCGGCTGGGATGATACGCCGATGCTGCGTTTTCTGGTTATTGTTGTGGTGACTGCAATTTTTACAATCTCAGCCTATAATGGGATAAAAAAAGGAATTCGGATCCTTAGCAATGTTAATATTATCCTGATGCTGCTGATGATTATGTATGTGTTTGTAATTGGAAACACAGGGTTCATTGTGAAAATGCAAACCACATCGTTGGGGATTATGCTGGATAATTATTTTAAAATGAGTACCTATCTGGACCCGATTCGTAATAGTGGGGATTCAGAATCCTGGCTGGTCTTTTATTGGGCCTGGTGGCTTTCTTATTCAATTTTTATGGGATTATTCATTGCTAAAATTTCCCGAGGCCGAACCATTCGGCAGGTTATCTTCGGAGGATTGTTTTATGGCTTTTTAGGTTCGTTCTCGATGTTTACAGTGCTTGGCAATTATTCGATGGATCTGCAATTGCGGGGTGTCTTTGATGTTGTTAAGGGTGTAGCTGAAAATGGCGGCCCGGCAACGGTTATCGCGATGTATGCAAAAATGCCTTATGGCGGGATATTTGTTCTGGTACTACTGATTGCGTCGATTCTTTCGATGGCTACAAGCTTTGACTCGGCGGCCTATACCATGGCCATGGTTTCATCGAAACACATCCCGGTAAATGGGCGACCCAGTAGAACATTGACGATCTTCTGGGCGGTGGTCTTGGCAGCGATTCCAATGGGATTAATGATCTTTGATGGTTCCTTTAATCAAGTGCAGGCACTTTCGGTGATTCTGGCATTACCTACGGCAGTGATCTATAGCATCATTGTCGTCAGTTGTCTGAAAATGTTATCAGAGTATAAGAAATAAGAAATAAAAAATAATAAAATAATAAAATAGCAGGACAGCTTAAGCGTTCGGCATGAGCAATATGGTTGTAATAAACGATGTGCATTGAGGCACAATACAAATTTTGTCAAAATGAAAGGATATATAAATGTTAGATTTTAAGGTATTAACACAGGCGTTAGGTGATTTAGAAGAAGATCAGGTGATGGAGATATTAAACGATTTTGCGACAACCAATCCATCTAAAGTAGAAGCACTAGAAGCCGTGGCGGCATGTCAGGCTGGTATGGCGATTGTCGGCGATCTTTTTGAAACCGGCGAGTATTTTGTCGGCGATCTGATTTATGCCGGGGAGCTGTTAACCCAGGCGATTGATGTATTAAAGCCTGTTCTTGGCAGCGGTGCGGCAGAAATTAAAGGCACAATCTTATTAGGGACTGTCCATGGGGATTTGCATGATATCGGAAAGAATATTTTTCGAAGCATGTCCGAAGCTGCCGGTTTTAGAGTAGAGGACATCGGGATTGACGTTGCCGTTGAAGAGTTTGTTGCCAAAGCAAAAGAATTAAACCCCCAAATTATTGGCATGAGTGGCGTATTGACCCTGGCCATCGATTCGATGAAGGAAACCGTCGAAAGCCTCAAAGCGGCCGGCGTAGAGGCTAAGATCATTATCGGCGGAAATCCGACAACAAAGGAAACCTGTGAATTAGTGGGAGCCGATGCCTTTACAACCAATGCGGCCGAAGGCGTTAAGATTTGCCAGGGATGGGTGTAGGAGGTTATCATGATTATCATCGGAGAAAAAATTAATGGTTCGATTCCGGCCGTAAAGGAAGCGATCGAAAAAAGAGATGCGGCCTTTATCGCAGATCGGGCAGTCAAGCAGACCGAGGCTGGAGCACATTTCATTGACGTGTGTGCGAGTACCGCGCCAGAGTTTGAGATCGAAACCCTGAAATGGCTAATCGATGTGGTTCAGGATGCCACCGATACCCCGCTCTGTCTTGACAGTCCCAACCCGCGGGTTATTGAGGCCGTGTTTAAGTATGCCAACAAACCGGGAATGCTAAATTCTATTTCAGAAGAAGGGGATAAATGTGAGGTTTTATTGCCGCTGATGGAGGGGAATACCTGGGAAGTGGTGGGACTTACCTGTGATAACAAAGGAATCCCCAATGACGTCGAAACAAAGGTGCAGATTACCCGAAGCATGGTCGAAAAAGCTGCCAAATACGGTATCACACCCGATCGTATTCATATCGATCCCTGTGTGATGGCCTTATCAACCGAAAACAATTCGCTGCTTAATCTGATTCAGGAAATTAAAGCGATCAAGGAAATGTATCCAACCATCCATGTGACTGGTGCGATTAGCAATATTTCTTTTGGTTTACCGGTGCGTTCTTTGCTAAATAAAACCGGGATGGCCTTTGCCATTCAGGCTGGGATGGATTCAGCGGTTCTGGATCCGAACAACCGCGAAATGATGGAAACGATCTTTGCTACCTATGCCCTGATGGGACTAGATAAGCATTGCCGAAAATATAGTAAGGCCTATCGATCAGGTCAAATTGGTCCGGCAAAAAAATAATAGCAATCACTAAAATCTCCATACGGTAAAAGTATGGAGATTTTTTGGTGTGCCCGGTAAGTGGTGACCTAAATAAGGGTTTCTTTTTAGTGTGAAAATGAATATAATAGCGAAGCATGAAGTCTGATTAAATCAGCTGAATACAACTGAAGTTGTCAATGGATTTAATTTCAACTAATGAAGGAATAACTGATCGCAAATAGAAACATGAAAATTTCAAAAAATTAGTCTAGTTTAATATATTCTAATGAATTGGGTATATAAAAGAAAATGATAACAATAAAGGAGGCTAAAATGAGTTATAAAGTTTTCGAAAAGTATCCTTTTTCCTATGATATGGAA